>DASWJH010000064.1 GCA_036397255.1 Nitrospiria bacterium | reverse complement strand
GTCTGGGGTGGTAGAGCACATGTTCCTTCTACTCTCTATAGGAGTACCTTGGCAGCGCTTCGTTTCAATCCGGTGATCAAGGCTTTCTATCAAAGGCTGCTGGTAGCGGGAAAAGCTAAAAAGGTGGCCCTTACCGCTTGTATGAGAAAATTGTTGGTCATTCTGAATGCTATGTTGAAACATGGAACCCCGTGGAAAACTAATTTTATAATCTCCCCTTGACTTTTAAGACAGTTGCTTACAAATGAGGGGAGCATAAAAGGTTGGAGGTTAGAGGGGAGTCTTTTTAAAGCATGTGAAAGGTAAGGGGTAAAGGGTTAGGGAAAATAGATAAACCTGGATTCCCGCTTCCACGGGAATGACGGGTTTTAGAGGATCATACCTGCCTTATTGGCTGTTCACCAAGAAAGGGAAGGGATGGAAGGGTTATTTCATTTCTCAAAGCGCCCACCTAAATGTTTGGCCAAGAACTTTTCCGCATGGGCGTAAAACTTAATCCGGTTTTCGGGTTTCGCAAAACCATGGCCTTCATCGGGAAAGAGCATATATTCGTGATCGATTCCTTTTTCCTTCATGGCTTGAACAATCTGCTCCGATTCGGCCTGCTTCACTCTGGGGTCATTGGCCCCCTGGCCTATGAGGATGGGGATTTTGATCTGGTCCACTTTAAACAAGGGGGAACGGGATTTTAAAAACACTTCCTCGGTATCGGGATTTCCCACCCGTTTATGCTCGATGGCCAATAAGGTGGACCAGTAGGGAGGGATGGATTTAATCATCGTTATCAAATTGCTGGGCCCCACAATATCCACCGCACAGGAAAACAGGTCCGGCGTAAACGTTGCCCCCACCAAAGCCGCATACCCGCCGTAGGATCCTCCATAGATCGCAATCCTTTTCGGATCCGCATACCCTTTTTTAATGGCCCAGTGGACCGCATCCACCAGGTCATCATGCATTTTGCCGCCCCATTCTTTAATACTGGCATTGAGGAACTCTTTACCGTAGCCGGTGGAACCGCGGAAGTTCACCTGAAGACAGATGTAGCCGCGGTTGGCAAACCATTGGGCCTCGCCGTCATACCCCCAAGTATCCCGGCTCCATGGCCCTCCATGAACATTCAATACCATGGGCAGCTGTTTTTTCTGATCACCAGGGGGAAAGGTGATATACCCATGGACCGTCAACCCATCCCTCGTTTTAAAAGAAACGGGTTCCATCGGCGCCAGCTCATACTGTTTTAAATCCGGTTTATTGTCGAATAGAAAGGTGGCTTTTTTTGTGGTTCGGTCATAAGCGTAATAAGGAACCGGACCATTGTCCCGGGTAAAACCAATCACCCATTTTTGATCCTCATTGTCCCGGCTCAGGATAAAAAAGTCCCCATGATCCACGGCTTTAATTTTCTCAAAGTCTTCCTTGATCGATTGATCAAAGATCACCCATTCCGTTCGCTCTTTGACAAAGGACACGGCCTGGATTTCATAGGTATCGGGATGAACCATCACCCCTCCCACATCAAAATGGGGGTCCTCCGCCATCACCTCCTGATCTCCAGTTTTTATGTTGAGTTTGATTAAACGGCTGGCATTCACCCCCCTTGAATCCTCCAAATATAAAATATTTCCATCTTTTGAAAGACCCACCGGGCCGCTGCTTAAACTGTCTTCCGAATCCCATGAAATTAATTTGTTCCACTCGTCCTCTTCATGATCACGAAACAATAAATCAAACCCCCCATCCGGTGTGGCCGCCAAAGCACCTCTGACTTTAAAGTGGGGATCGGTCAACCATCCGGCGACATTTCCGGGATTCTTCGCAATCATTTTCAGTTCACCGGTCACTAAATCCAAATGATAAACATCATGGACCTGAGGATCATCTTTATTCATTGCGATCAATAACTCATTGGGGAAATGCTTGTCCCGATCGATGACACGCACCTGGACATCTTTATACGGAGTAAGTTCCCGGATATCGTCCTTTTCAAAATCCACCGCGAAAAGATTCCAGTTTTCATTTCCCCCAACATCTTTGAGATACATGATGTGCTTATTATCATCGGCCCAAAAAAACAGTTGAATCCCACGGTCACGGTCCTTGGTCACCGCCTTAAATTCATCCCCGCCGATGGCCCCCACCCACACATTCAAAACGTCCTCCACCGGGGCCAGGAATGCAATTCTTTTCCCATCAGGAGAAATCTTGGGGCTGGTCTTCACCGGATTTCCAAACAAGACTTTTCTGGGAATCAATTTAGAGGGGGAAGGCTTTTTTTGTGGCATCGTTTAGATCTCCTCTGAATTTCAAATTTAAAAGTGTTTAACTCAAAATTCTACCCCAAATGATAACCCCTGTCTACCATCAATTCACTCCTAATTTCTCCGAAGGCCTCTTTTTGCAAGGGGTTCCACCCCATTTGATTTCACCTTCTTCCCCCTTTCAAAAAAGAATTCCAGGATTGGAGATCAGGATTCAATGTGATATAGTGACGGGGGGAAAAAAAATTTTTTTTGTGTAATCGATTGTGAAAGTGGAAGGGATTTCCCCTTACGCGGGTTTTTTAGATGGGTTCAAAATAAGCCTGGATTCCCGCTTCCGCGGGAATGACCAATTTAACCCCAACACTTTCACTTTGAGTAGAAAAAACTTATCTCACTTTTAAAGCTCCCTTTAATAAGGTGGATTTAAAGGCAGAATGTCTAAAAAACAACCCAAAATAGTCACTGTTTTTGCTCCCGCTTCGGTGGGAAACATTGGGCCGGGTTTTGATGTCCTGGGTTGCGCCGTGACCGGAATCGGAGATTGGGTTACAGCAAGTTTATCTTCCGATTCCGGAATCAGGATCCACTCGATCTCGGGAACCCAAACCCAAATCCCAAAAGATGCGAGAAAAAATACGGTTGGAATTGCCGCCCAAGAAGTACGGAAAAGATTAGGAATAAAAAAGGGAGTGGATCTCTGGCTGCACAAGAACATTCCCGGGAACGGCCTCGGAAGCAGCGCTGCCAGTGCAGTTGCAGGAGGCTTCGCCACGAATATTCTTTTCGGGGAACCTTTAAAAAAAGAAGAGCTCCTCATTCCCTGTGCAAAGGCGGAAAGCCGGGTCAGCGGTGGCTATTTTTTGGATAATATCTCTGCCTCTCTTTTCGGAGGGGTGGTCATCAGCAATCCAAAAACAAAAAAAACTGTCCCTTTAGGGGTTATTCCCAATCTGGTGGTGGTACTGGTGACCCCCCACTTTCCTTTACTGACCAAACGCGCAAGAAAAGTTCTTCCTCTAAAAATCCCCATGGCCCATTTTATTCAAAATATGGCGTTCAGCTGCGCCTTGGTTGCAGCGGTGGGCCAAAAAAATGTCCGCGCTTTTGGAGAAGCCATTGAAGATGTGATTGTCGAACCTAAACGGTCGGTACTAATCCCTGGTTTTTCTGAGGTAAAAAAAGCGGCATTAAAAAATGGGGCTTTTGGATGTTCCATCAGCGGGGCAGGGTCTACCCTCTTCGCGATCACAGACCACCCGACAAAGGGGGAAAAGATTGGAAGGGCCATGCAGCAGGCGTTTCAGCGTAAAGGTTTAAAGGCCACCGTAACCGTGTCAAGTATGGATCGTCATGGCGTTAGAATGGTTAAGGGGAAGATCCTTTGAAAAAAGAGAAAAAAACCGTTCAGGTGGCCATCGGGATTATTATCAAAAATGGTCAGTTTTTAATTGCGCGCAGGATGGAAAATGTCCACCTGGGGGGGGTCTGGGAATTTCCAGGAGGGAAACGTCTTGACCATGAAAAATTAAAGGAATGTCTCCAGAGAGAGATTAAAGAAGAGGTCGGTGTCGAGGTCAAGGTCCACCGAAAAATAAAATGCTTTACCCATCAGTATTCAATTGGAAAGATCTCCCTGCACCCTTATCTTTGTTCCATCAAAACGGGAATTCCAAAACCCATGGGCTGCAAAGAAATTCGATGGGTCACCCCCTCACATTTTAAATCCTTCACTTTCCCTCCTGCCAATGACCTTTTAATTAAGGAATTAGAAAAAAATTCCCTCCGGATCAATTAAAGCTGCTGGTTTTTCTTCCCAATTTTTTGAAACTTTCAATATCATTCCATCCCGTTCTAAAATGAGTCTGTTCCCCAAAAGTTGATTTGAATAGAGGGTCTTACTATAATCGGGGAAATGGGAAATAGCCGGAAAAATCAAGATCTTGAGGAAAAAGCCCCTACCGAACGGTCAGTGGTTGCCTTTGATCCGCTCCGGGCTTACCTGACTGAAATTCGTCGTTTTCCTTTTCTCAGCCGAGAGGAGGAGTATCAGTTAGCCGTTCGGTACATAGAAAAAGGGGATTTAGATGCGGTTGCCCAACTGGTGATGGCCAATCTTCAATTTGTAGTAAATATTGCAAGGGAATACAAACGTGTTTCCATTCCCTTGCTGGATATTATTCAGGAGGGGAATATTGGTCTAATGCACGCCGTAAAACGATTTGACCCCTACCGCGGAACACGCCTGTCCACCTATGCGACGTGGTGGATCAGAGCGTTCATTCTTCGCTACATTATGAAAAATTGGAGATTGGTCAAGATTGGAACCACAGAGGAAGAACGTAGGCTGTTTTTCCAGCTTCGAAAAGAAAAAGAACTCCTGGAAGCACAGGGCCAGGAAAGTGGGCCCAGGTTGTTGGCCAGTCGCCTGAAGGTCGATGAAATGAAGTTAATTGAAATGGAACAACGTCTGGCAGACCCTGAACTCTCGCTCAGTGAACCCCATGGGGAATCGGAGACGGGATTGGAAGCCATCCTTCCCGCATCCATCAAAGGGGCGGATGAGGAGATCGAAGAAAAAGAACTGAAAGACCTTCTAACCCAAAAAATCGAACAATACAAGAAAAAATTAAAAGACAGAGACTGCGAAATATTGGAGAAAAGAATACTCTCTGAAACTCCGGAAACCCTACAACATCTAGCAGACCGATTCCACATTTCAAAAGAGCGCGTTCGGCAATTAGAATCCAATATCTCCAAGCGCCTGAAATCGTTTTTGAAAAAGGAATTTCATCAACAGGAAGAGAAATAGAAAAACTAAAACATTTCCGTTGTGCCATCCCATGATTGTTTTGATTTTTTTCCGGATGCCCGCTCCCCGCTTTGAGCATACGGGGACAAGCTCCGCGGGAATGACGGCCTTTATTAATTCAAGGGATTTCGGGAGCAAAAAACCAAAGTGTTAAATAAATTTTTTTAGTTAGGAAAGAATGAGCCAGGCAAAAAAGTGATTTAAAAAATTTGGTAGGGGGCTAATAAAATTCTTTTTCAATTTTTTGGCGGCCTTTAAAACCATCTTGAACCTCATGCCACCATTTAATCTCAGACTCTCCTAATTTCCAACAAAGATAAATGACCCGTCCTTGATAAAAACATGGAAAGTCACAAAGTCCTCGCTCCATGTCTTTCACCAAAACCCCTAAATCTTGTATTTTCTCTATGTTTTTTAAAATACGTTCAAAGGTAAGGATAAAACGGGGACCGCAGGGACTTCCTCCGTTTGCCAAGGCATTGTCACCGGCTTTTTTGATTTCCTCTTTCATCCCCCCTAGGCACAGTTGGCTTTTCTGAATATCTTTCAGGAGGACTTCTAAATCAGGAATCATCTGGTTGGCTTCCTTCAGTGTAAATGTTTGGTCCTCCTCTTCCATAATCTTTAAAACAATACTCCTTTCATTGATTAGAACCCCATGATGAACTGATAAGTTTACACTATCTTTTGGCTGATGGAAAGCCCATCTCGAATGGGAAGAATAGTGGTCAATAGGCCTTTTTCATTATAAATCATTTGGTTATATTTTTGAATGGCTTGGACATCGGGTTTTTCACTTTTTGAGATGACCGATCCAAACCATAACACATTATCTGAAACCAGCAACCCGCCTTTTTTCAGTTTTGGAAGTACGACCTGAATCACATCGGGATAGGCTTCCTTATCAATATCATTAAAAATAATATCAAAAGGACCTGGGTATCGCCCTAAAATGTCAATAGCCTCCCCCACTTCCCCGATAAATTTTCGATCCGGAAATGTAGGGGGTAAATTCTTCATTGCCTCCTTTATATTTTCAGAAGACCCGTCGGTTAAAATAACGGTGCCATCCCTTCGTAGCCCCTTGGCAAACCAGTAGGCAGAATACCCAAATCCGGACCCCATTTCAAATACACGGGCGGCCCCCGTCATTCGGGTCAACTGCTCAAGAATCCTTCCTACCAAAGGACCGACTATGGGAAAACGGCGACGCTCCGCCTCTGCTTCCAACGTTGACAGGACGGAATCCTCTTTCGGTAACAGCGATAATAGATATCCCTCTATTTGGGGATGAATGATATCCAATTGCGGATCTCCTTGATCAAAAAAACTTTTCTGGATGTCCTTTTTATTCATTTTATCAGGTTCATCATCATACTGGGATTCAGCCCTGTATTCAATAGTCAACGAAGGATGGTGGGGTCAAAAGGTGGCCCGAAGACCGATGGTCCCTTGGGCGCTTTCAAAATCTCCCCCGATGGCGTTGGTATTTTTCTTGATCCAAACATACCGAAGGGATAGATCGATGGGAGAAAAGAGTTTTTTGTAGACCGAGGCCTCAAAAATCAAAAAGTTCTCCTTGAGCTTTGCCCGGGCGGGCAGGATCTGCCCGCTGTTTGGATCCACAAACACATTGGAAGCCCGGGTCCGGTAATCTCGAATACGATAGGCCATCGAAGAATTCACGGAAATATTCCAAAAGATTTTGACCTTAACCTGGCCTACACCCTCATATTGGTCATAGCTTAAATCCTGCTGATAGGGATCTTCGTTATAGCGAAACTTTCCAATGCCGATGGCTTGGATTTTTTCAAACTCCCTTATATAAACTTTAAATTTGATATCGTGCCGTTTAAAGGCAAGACCTGGACTGACCTCACTGGGAATGCCGGTGGGGGCGGTTCCTGCCTTTAACCGGTCGTAATCGAAGTAACTTCCGACATATTTGAGCCGAATCAAACTCGAGCGTGTAAAATAATAACGAAGCGCCGCATCCCCAAAAAAAGCATTTAGGTCCAACGAAATCAACCCTTCGGATTCTTCCACATCTTTTCTACGAAAACCCCCACCTAATTCTCCCACCCAATCATCGCCCGGGAACAGGAGAACGTAAAATCTCGACTGGTAATTGACAGACCCAATTTTTGACCCGGGGAGAGGTTCTCCCTCGGTATCCAAAAGCTTTAAATCGTTGTAAGAAAAGATTTGGGAAAATCCAACGTCCCAAAAGGAGTTTATTTTATGTTGGAGGTCTATTGCGGTATCAATAAAAAACTGGTTTGAATTTTTCAGCCGTTGGAAAGCTTGGTAGGAGCCTAGAATATCAACATAAATGGTGTCCCGCGAGGAAGGACGAATAAGAAAATGAGTGGATCCCTCAACCAGGATATAAAAATCATCCCTTGGGTTTTCTTGGCTTTGAAACACGTTGGTCTCAAAACCATAGCTGATTTGGCCAATCAGCCGATGTTCAAGTTTTAAATCGCCTCCATAGACGTTATGGGTCAAAAAAAAATTACATGCCGTAAAAAGGATCGCAACCAGGAGCTTTTGAATTAGCGCGAAAAGGAAAAGTCGAATTCTCCACATAACTCAAAGGAAATTCTCCTCTTTAACGTGTCTACGGAAGTAGAGAGGGTAAATCTAAGATAGTGCTATCGAGGGTCTCCGGCAAGCCGGATGTGGTGTCCTCAACAGTGCCCGTTACACCCGTAATCGTATTATCGAGGGTTCCCGTTACACCGGTGATGGTATTATCCACGGTTCCTGTCAGACCGGTGACGGTATTATCGACGGATCCCGTCAGGCCCGTGATCGTGCTGTCCACGTTCACGATTGAACCGGTATCTGTACCGAGCGTACGATCCGCAGATGATAATATAGTTTGAACGGCCTCTTCTACTTTTTCAACGGTCAAAGAAGGATACCGGATGGCGCCGGTTTGAACCTCTCTTCTAAAATCATTGCTGTTTTCAAGCAAATCTCCCAACCGTTCGTTTCGACGGTCTGCAATCCTTTGCGCAAACATTTCCTCGGTTTCATTCAACCCCTTTTCCGCCGATTCAAACGACATATCCCCATTGTCTAAAGTTTCCTGGTTTCTCTCCGGAATGGAATTTAAAGGTGCTCCTCCCGCGGTTTCTTGAACGGGAAAGGACTGCCATTCATTCCAGCCCTGATCTCTTGGATCCACAGGAAGGGGCCCCATCAAAGATCCATCGGTCAATCGTGCCATCTGTTTTTCCACCAATTCCACGGTTTCTCCGGTTTTTCCGCTCCTGGAAACCTGAACCACTCCTTCGAAAACCGAAACCGTTTGTTCTTCAGGTTCTTCCACCACCCTAAACACGGTTCCCTTGACCCCTGCGATCAAACTGGGTGTGACCACTTCAAATGAATTTGCAAATGACCGCTTTACGATATTAAAGATCGCTTTACCGTACGTTAAGAAAGCCTGCTGAGATTTGATCGAAGATTCATCGGAAACCTCCATCCCAATTTTGGGAAGCCTTAGAAGGGTGTTTTCATACATTCGTATGATTCCCCCGTTAAAACCAACTTCGGCCTGCGAACGTACCCCCGTTCTTAGGATATCACCCGGATTCAGCGTGACCGTAGAGGCAACCCTTTCCCAAGTGGACTTTCCTGAGGTTTGAATTTCAACATTTCCTGAGAAGTTGAGGAGCCGAATGGGCTCTTTTCCATTTGCACTTGGAACCGTCAACACAAAAAACACCGGGAAAACCAATCCAACTCCGATCAACCTTGCCCAGAAATATTTTTTGGCCTTTTTCATATTATTCCTCCTGAAATCAAGCATTGATTTAAGTATAAATCCCCATTGAGCAAAGTCAAGGTCCTGTAAAAAATAATCGTCCCATAGGGTGAACACCGATAGCCAAACCCTGACAAATTTACCGGAAAAGGAGGGTATGTCGGGAAGAACGTTGCATTAATTTTTTTACATCCTCCCGGATGGAAAACATTCGTTCCTTGGGCAAACGCATAAATGCCTCGACCACCTTAGGGTCAAATTGGGACCCTGAACATCTTAAAATCTCCTCTCTGGCCTCCTCATCCGACATTCCCTTTCGGTAAACTCGATCGGATGTCATCGCGTCATAGGTATCGGCCACGGAAAATATTCGGGCTCCGATTACAATTTCTTCTCCCCGCAACCCTTGGGGGTATCCTCTTCCATCAAATCGCTCTTGATGGTGATAAACGATTTGCGAGGCTTCCCGTAATTGTTTAATATTTTTTAGCATTCCAAAACCGTATTCAGCATGTTGCTTCATGACCGTATATTCTTCCTCGGTTAAAGGACCAGGTTTATTCAAGATGGAATCGGGAATTCCAATCTTTCCGATATCATGAAGCAAACCCCCTTGTTTGACCACTTCTAAATCTGGGGGAGAAAGGCCCAGTTCTTCCCCAATTTCCATACAATAGGCAGTAACCCTTTGGGAATGACCCGCGGTATCATTGTCTCTAAAATCCAAAGCTGAAGAGAATGCCTCCAGGGTGTTCAGGAAAAGCTCCTTCATCTCCCCAAGCAAATGTTCATATTCAATGACCAGTGCCAATTGACTGGCAATGGTAAAAAGCATTTTCAAATCATCTTCTTGGAATTTTCGTTTTCCCAGATGGTGAACATGCAAAACGCCAAAAGTTTTACCATGGGTTAAAATCGGGGAAAAAAGGCTTGAGATCGGAGGTTTTTTCCTTTTCCCTTTTTCGGAACCAAATATCACCCCGCCATTAACGCTGTAGCTTTTCTTTTCTGCGAAAACCCTTTCTACCCAACCTTTACAATAAGGGGCCATCCCATCAACATTACCGGGAGGTTTCCCTTTTGTGATGACGCTGCGGTTTTCCTTTTCGCCCAGTATTTCCGCCACACTGTAGTCGACTTTCATGGTTTCCTGAAGCATGGAAAGAATAAAATTGATTGAATCCTCCAAGGACCTGTTCTCATGTGAAAGACTTCCCACGGATTGAAGGGTGGTGAGACTCAGGCCCTTCTCATCGACTTCTTGGGCGGATTTGATCATCAACATAATAGCTGAAACCATAAACATTCCAAATAGTTGGCTTATAATCGGTGATGTATCTAAAATCAATTGATGATGGGAAAAAAGTCTAAGTGAGACAACCATTGAAAGAGAAAAAAGAATAAAAACAGGGGCAAAACAGGAAAAAATGGGCGATTTCCATCGCCCATATTTCCAGACATAAAAAGAAGAAAAACTAACCCAAATCAGAGTAAATCCCAGCAGTATTAAAATGGACCCAAAAGAAGGAATGCGATAAAGAGAACTTCCCGTTAATAATGAATTGACCACATTGGCTTGGATTTCCACCCCCGGCATTAAACCTTGAAAAGGAGTGTTCCATAAATCCTGTAACTCTACGGATGAAGCGCCAACCAAAATAATTTTATCGCGGAAAACCGCTGGATCAATTCTTTTTTTTAAAACATCCGAATAAGAATAAGTCGGAAAGGTTTCCGCAGGTCCCGCATAGTGAACGTAAAAAATATGGTGGGAATCAGAAGGGAGTTCTAAATTTCCCATCTGAAGTGTGCGGGGGGTTAACCATTTAATGTCATTCCTTGAAAGTCCTTTATAGGCCCGGTAAATTTCAGCTCCAAAACCCAAAAAATGTTCCCCATTTAATTCACTATCAAGAAAGCCCCGCCGAACCCCTCCATCCAAATCGGAAGGAAAGGACAGCGTTCCCACACCGGTAGAGACTTTTGATAAGGTTTCGATTGGGAAACTGGAGGATTGGATTTTTAAGTCTGCCACCAGACGGATTTCGGAAAAACCCCCTAAAACCACATTTCCTGCTTTTTGGATTTCCCTGGAAAAGGCCATATCCTCTTCGAAAATCCGGTGGGCGCTAAAATCCATATCAAAACCAATAACCCGAGCCCCACTCTCCCTCAGTTGATTCACCACCCCCCCGTGGAAGGTCCGGGGCCAAGGCCACTGGGGAAGCTCTTTTAGGCTTGATTTGTCAATGGCGACAATGGCAATAGAAGGGTCCTTTGGGGCTGGAAAAATTCGATAACGGGAATCAATGAGGATGAGTTCAAATCGTTCAAAAAAACCCAATCCATAAAGGGAGGATACGGCTAAAAAAAGAACAAAAATAAATAATATTTCAAATCCGCGGATATGCTTTTTTATGACATTTTTATCCATTTGGCCTCTATGGCTAAATCTAATCTCAAACCAAAAATCTGTAAAGCCGCCAAAAATTTGCCCAAAACCCTTTTCTACCCGACGTTATAAGGGCAAAAAAACCTTAAATTCCTTGATTCACCTGTCAATTAATTGGTAAGATTTAAATTGCGAAATGTTCTGGAAGGATTTTTGATGAAATTAAAATTAAAGGTAATTCTCCCATTTTTGATTTTAAGCGTTTTCCACGGTTTTGCAGTTTCAGAGATTGTAGAAGGGGCAGAAATTAAAGTAGGCCCTCAGGAAACGTTTAAAACCATTGCGAATGCTTTAACCCAGGCGGAGAATAACACCTCGCCCAATGACACGATCCTCCTTCAGAAGGGAACCTTTCGAGAAAATGTGGTTTTAATATCCGGAGTCACCTTAAAAGGAGATAAAGGGGCCAATGCTGTGGTTAAAGGGAGCGGGACGGGAACGGTGATAACCGCCGCTGATGGGAGTAGTATTCAAAACCTAACTGTTACCGATGGGGATGTAGGGGTTTTAATACCCATCGACACCAACGTTACATTAAATAATGTAATAATAACCCAACAAAGAACCTTTGGAATCCAATGTGAAAATGCAAATTCCGCAATAATAACAAATAATACTTTGCATCAGAACGGAATAGCAATTAGTTGTACCAACTCCAGTGGGGTAACCATCAAAGATAATCTCATAACCAATAATACCAATGATTTCATCCTGAATAATTCAACCAACCCTAATGTTGGCTACAATCTTTTTTTCGGAAATTCTTTGACCTCCTATGCAGATGCCAACATCCGGACCCAAGACACGAATGATATCACTGATATCTTGGATCAGGATCCCCTTTATGTCGATTCCTCGGCAAAAGATTTCCACCTAAAGGTTAATTCCGCGGCCATAGGAAAAAATAGTAATGGGGGAGAAATAGGCGCCTTTGGTGGAAATACAGCCGACCTCACCTTATTTCCGGTTTTAAATCTTAGGGTAACCAATGAAGATACAAATTCAATTTCCATTGCCTGGGATCCAAATTTGGCCCATACCGTAAAAGGGTACAAGATCCTCTATGACTCCGATGTAAACGGGCCTCCCTATTCAAATTCGGTATGTAAAATCACCAACCCTTCATATCAAATAACAAATTTGAGTGGAACAGTGGCCACTCCCCCACCTCCGTCAAATTTTTCAGCCGGGATTGGAAATCAAGAAATTACGTTAAATTGGACCCCCTTTTCGAGGATTTTAAGTGTGGCAGAATATACGGTGTATTATAGGAAATCATCAGAATCCACCAATCAACAAATAACCGTCCCAGGAAGGGGAAACGCGTCATCCACCGTCACCAACCTTGAAAATTTTACCACTTACATTTTCCAAATCTCAACCGTAGCAAAACCCCCCTTTTTTGTAACGGTAACCGCTCTCAGCAATGAACCCACGGACACTGAATGCCCTAATACACAACCCAATGAAAGTCAATTTGCTACCGAGGTGGAGGGGTTTCTGACTACCCCGGCTTCAGAAAGCTCTTTATCCCCAGAAATCAGCGCGACCCCGGAGCCCGCCGTTCGATTTCCCGCTCTTGATGATGAGGGAGGATGCTTTATTGCCAGCCTGGCCTTCGGATCACCCCTGGAAACCTATTTAAAAACCCTTAGGAATTTTAGAGATCAATTCCTTTTAAAAAATAGTGGAGGGAGAAAACTGACCAAACTGTATTACCAGGTTAGCCCCTCCGCCCATCAGTGGTTGGAACAAAACCAAGTATTTAAACCCTATTTTAGGATTCTTCTTTATCCCATGGTATGGATCATTTCAATTTGGATGTCCGGTCCAATTATTTGGACATTGACCTTGGGAACCCTAATGTTGTTTTTTCTGCAGAAATTTTTTATAAGGCCAAAGGTATTTTTAAAACTTGGAGCGTCAAATTAAACCAACCCTTGTTTTTATCATATTGACCATCGGTATGCTGACGCTTTCGCCAGTATCAGCTGAGGAAGATACCCGCTGGTTCCTAGGATTCAAAGCGGGTTATTTTAGTCCACAGGAAGATGGCTGGGATGACATTTACGGGGATGGAAACGTTGAATTTGTCGGACAGGGGGGGCTCAAAATATCCCCGAAATGGGACATTGGGATTGAGGGAGGTTATTTTACCGAAAAAGGATCTTCTCGAACCCCCTCTGGAGGAATAAGCACCCTTAGACAGAAAATCCAGCTATTCCCATTAAAAGTTTTTTTCATTTTTAATGCCATTTTCGAAAAAAGCCAACTTCTTGTACCTTTTGCCGGGGGAGGATACAGTCATGTCATTTTCCTGCAATCTTTGGATGGTCAAAGTACCATTTCCGGAGATCGTAGCGGTTTTCATGGCCGTGGGGGTCTTAAGATCCTTTTAGATATAATTGATCCCGTAGGGGCAGACGCTTTTAACATAGGATGGGGGGTTAAAAACACCTATTTTATTATGGAGGCCCAATATAGTCGCGCAGACGATTTCGGAAGTGATTCGATCAATCTGGGGGGATGGAGTTATCTGGGGGGAATCGTTGTTGAGTTTTAACTTCTTTTTTTACCCTTCCTTGCCAGATCTGCAGCAAGAGAAACCGCATGGAAAAGACTGGAGGGATCTGCCTTCCCACATCCGGCAATGTCATAGGCGGTCCCATGGTCTACCGAAGTTCGAATGATGGGTAGTCCTAATGTCACATTCACCGCCCTTCCGAAGGCCACCATCTTCAAGGGTATCAATCCCTGATCATGATACATCACCACCACGGCATCAAATTTATCGTCCTTCGCTTTATAAAAAAGCGTATCCGGTGGCAATGGACCCAAAACGTTTAACCCCAACCCTTTGGCCTTGTCAATAGCGGGTCGAATGAACTGCTTCTCTTCCTTCCCTAAAAGTCCCTCTTCTCCCCCATGGGGGTTTAAACTGGCAACAGCAATTCTTGGATTTCTAATTCGAAATTTTTCGCGAAGGGCTCTATCCGTTAACTGGATCGAATCAAAAATTTTTTCCTTGGAAAGGGATTTTGGAACATTTTCAATCGAGAGATGTGTCGTAACCAATGTAATTCGAAAAGGCCCACCCACCAACATCATTGCCACTTTTCGGGCACCGGTTACATCAGCCAATAATTCCGTGTGCCCCGGGTAGGAAAACCCAGCCCCATTGATTAATGTTTTGTTAATGGGCCCCGTCGTCATTGCATGAACATATCCCTTTTGGATTAATTCCACCGCTTTGAGAATATATTCCACCATGGACCGACCTAAGGATGGAATGGGGCGACCAAACTTAAACCCGCCTTTGATATTCCCAAGATCAAAAAGGTCTAAAGTACCAAAACGAAAAACCCCTTCATTTACTTTTGTTATCGTATTAAATTTTATTCTTAAAGGGCATAGCTTCTTTACCCTTTGCATGACGGAAAGATCTCCAATTACCAGGGGACAGCAAAACCGGAAAACTTTTGGGTTTGAAAAAATTTTGAGAACAATTTCCGGTCCAATTCCAGAGGGATCTCCCATTGTTATCGCAATAAACGGTTTTGTCCCCTTCATCGTCCTCATCAATCGTTTTCTAAGTTGGGAATATGGGGTTCAACATGGACCACAATATCCACAACCTCTGGAAATTGGTCCTTAATGGTGGCTTCTACCCGATGGGCCACTTCGTGGGCCTTGAGGGTTGTCATTTCCGGGGGGACATGAATATGGAGGTCAATGTAAATGTGGTTGCTGGATCCTCGAGTTCGAATTTGGTGGCATTCTTCAACCCCATCTACCTTCATGGCTAATTCTCGAAGGATTTTTGGTTCCAGAACCGAGTAATCGCTTAAAACTTTAGAGCTTTCTAAAAGAATCTGAATTCCAACCCGCCCGATTAACACTGCAATAAAAAGGGCGGCAATAGGATCTAAAACGGGATAATTCAATTTGACCGCAATCAGGCTAATTAAAACAGAACAGGAAGCTAAAATATCGCTTCGGGTGTGTTCAGAATCTGCAAGGAGCAAATTATTTTCATATTCGCGGCCTTTTCTCTGCTCGTACCGCATTACAAAATAGTTAACTGCTAATGTAAGACCCATAATTATAAAACTGATGGGGGTAACCTCTGGAGGGGTAGGATCGGAAAGGCGCGTAAAGCTACTGCGCAGAATATTGTAACAAGTAACAAAAAGAAGAATGGCAATTCCGACCGCAGCAAAGGTTTCAAACTTTCGATGTCCGTAATGATGGGTATCATCTGGCGGATGGGAAGCCGCCCAAATCCCGATCAGGGCAACCAGATTGGATGTCCCGTCAAAAAGAGAGTGGAATCCGTCGGCTGCCATACTCAGGGAGGAAGTCATGTAACCATAGGTAATCTTGGCAACGGCAACCAGGAGATTCCAGCCCAACGTGATCCAGAGCACCCGCCGGACCTTATAATAATGAGAGTAGACCTCGGACATGATTAGGCAAGATTATAGGGGGGGAAAAAATAAAAAACAATTGGTCGTTTTGAGAAATAGAAAAAACTGAGCCTTCTTTTATCCATGAAAGGGCCTTAACCCTAATGTTCAACCTCAAATTCTTTAATGGAACTGAAGATAAAGTCCAAAAACAAGATAAAAAAGGGCCCCTGCTATTAGAAAAACAGGTTTCCAATGGCCACGAAATTTTAAAAACAAATAAAAGATAAGGGCGGAAAGGAGAGCCAAACTGGCACTGGTAATGGCAAAATGATTGAGCTGCCAGGAAGTACCAATTAGGCCGATGGAAACAGGAAAGGTTCCCTGAAAAACCATTGCCCCGGTGATATTCCCTACAGCCAGTGTATCTTTTTTTTGATAAATCCATATGAGGCTATTGAGCTTTTCAGGCAGTTCCGTTGCCACCGGTGTTATGAGCAGAGACAAAATGAGAGGAGAAACCCCCAAAATCTTCGAGATATCGGTAACCCCATGGACAAAAAAATGGGCCGCTCCGATAATTACCCCTAGACTCAATAAGATTTGAAGGGAAATGGCCCAGTAGGGAGGAGGATTGTGTCCACTGTAAAAATACAGAGCCCCGATTTCCCCACCGCTGTGTTCTCCTTTTCCCAAAATTCCTTTGAGATACTGGACATAAATCAAAATCAAAAAAACCGCCAAACCTATTCGTAAGATGGGATGGGGGGAAAGAGTTACAAGAATGGCCAAACCAAAGGGAACCAAAAAATATCGAAGATCTCGTTTTACATGATCATAATCCAAAGAAAATGAGGGGGACCGCTTTTGAAGAGATGCGAAGATTAACAAACCCGCACCCAATAAAGGAAGGGTAAGCGTTGTCAACATAAAAGGGGCGCCGATAATCGCCCCCACCCCCACATCCAACTCCTCTTGGGTGGTCCCAAACAGTATGGCAACAATTGGAATCACCGTCTCCGGTAGGGCGGTTCCCACTCCTGCAAAAATAGATCCAACCGCACCCTCGGAAGCATTAACTCTTTTTCCAAACCATTCTATTCCATTGGTAAAAAGAGTTGCCCCAAGCAGCATGACGGCGATGGAAGAGATTAAGATAATCCCCATCAGAATCATGCTTTATTTTCCTTTTTTCCGGTAGGGAAGAGACTGGGAGATTGCCAGGATATCCCTTAAAGGAAAACCGGTTTCCTTAGCCATACGCTTGCACGCTTCATATTCCGGTGTTATTCGATCTGTTGTTCCATCCTGAAAAATTTTTTTCCCCTTCATTTTACCAAATGGGGTTTGAAGAGAACTTTTGCGGCGTTTTAATTTAACGCGAGAGATTTCTTGGACCCGTACGCCAAGTGTTGTGGTCTCATGAAAAATTATTTTTAAAAGAGAAGATATTTTTTTTGCATCGGAGAGAACACTCAAGAGGGTTGCGGGCCTCCCTTTTTTCATAATGATAGGCGTTAAATAAACATCCAAAGCCCCTTGATGAAATAGGCGTTCCATTAAATATTCATAAATTTGAGGATTCAGATCATCAATATTGGTGTGAAGAAGAGACAATTTTTCTTCCTGAGATTCATTTTTTCTCTGTCTTTGCCCTATGAAAAACCGGAGGAGATTCGGATGGGAGGGCGGGTTCCAATCTCCCGCTCCATAACCAATTGAGGAAATGGAAAATACCGGAAGGGAAGAAGCGGGTGCCCCTAGGGTAGTCAGTAGAGCCACTCCGGTTGGGGTGGCTAATTCAAAGTTAACATGGGTTGAAAAACAGGGAACACCCTTTAATAGTTCCGCGGTAGCGGGGGCGGGGCTGGAAGAAAATCCTTCTGTTGACCCTTCGGCCTTGGACGGGGTCTTTTTTTGAAATCCAAGCCCGGTATTAATGGGTGAAAAAAAAACTTTCTCAATTTCCAACTGCTCTAACCCAACAACAGTTCCAACCACATCTACCAGGGTATCCACCGCTCCGACCTCGTGAAAATGCACACGGGAAACGGTTTTCCCATGGACCCTGGCTTCAGCCTCAGCCAGTCTTTTAAAAACCTTTAGGCTTTTTTCAATGACCGAATGAGAAAGACGGCTGGACTGGATCAGGGCTTGGATTTCTTTTAAACCCCGATACCGTTGGGGAGTTTTTAAAGGGATCACATGAACTTTAACCCCTCGAAAATCCCCCCGTTTCACCGTTTGACAACGAAGTCGAAACCCTCTGGGATTTAATTGGGCCACCTGTTTTTTGAGGAGGGGAAAAGGCAGGCCTGCATCCACCAGTGCCCCCAACACCATATCTCCGCTAACACCGGAAGAGCAGTCAAAATAACCTATGGTCATCAAAACGATTTCTCAAGGGTGCGGTAAAATTCCACAAAAAAGAACCTATTTGTGTTCTTGTTCAATATTCAAACTCTTTATCTTCCGGTGAAGATTGCTCCGCTCTATTTGGAGTTCTTCCGCCGTTTTTGAAATATTCCAATTATTGGCGCAAAGCTTTTTATGAATAAAACGCCGTTCAAATTCTGCCCGGGCCTCTCGAAGGGATGAAACATGCTCCGGGGAGCTCGTCTCTGGACCGGGTTTGGATAGTGAGGCCCCTTTGAAAACATTGGAAACCGCCTCACCTGAAATGACGGAACTGGGGACCATGATCAGAAGCCTTTCCACTACATTCCGCAATTCCCTTACATTTCCAGGCCAGGAATATTCCTGGAGTAATTTCATCCCGTCAGGGGAAATGGTTTTGACCTTTATCCCTTGTTCTCCTGACAACTGTTTTAAAAAGTAGTCAGTCAGGAGGGGAATATCCGCTCCCCGCTCTCTCAACGGAGGAACGGAAAGGGGAATGACATTTAATCGGTAAAAAAGATCTTCTCGGAAATTCCCTTTCTCAATTTCTTCCATAAGATCCTTGTTAGAAGCCGCAATCACCCTGACATCTGCTTGGATTAGGCGACCGCCACCCACCCGGTTAAATTGCTGTTCTTGCAAAACCCGTAAAACCTTAGCTTGGGTAGGTAAGCTCATATCCGCAATTTCATCCAAAAACAGGGTTCCTTGATGTGCCAGCTCGAAGCGCCCTTTCCGAGTCCCTTGGGCTCCGGTAAACGCTCCTTTTTCATACCCAAATAATTCACTTTCAATGAGGGTTTCGGGGATGGCTGCACAATTGACCTCTACGAACGGTTGATCTCTTCTAAGACCACAGTCATGGAGGTTGCGGGCTACCAGTTCTTTTCCCGTTCCGTTTTCCCCTGAAATCAGAACTCGACTATTGGTGGGTCCGGAAATTCGAATTTGTTCTTTTAATTCTTCCATCACCGGACTTTTCCCTATCATTTCAAACCGTTGGTGCATCCGTTCTCGTAGTCTAAAATTTTCTTCTTCCAACCGCTGTTGATGCAGAGCATTCCTGATCATAAGGGTAACTTTTTCTAAAGAAAGCGGTTTTTCGATATAATCATAGGCCCCTAGTTTGATGGCCCGGACGGCCGTTTCAATGGATCCGTGTCCTGACATCATGATCACTATTAATTTCGGAACAACTTCTTTAAGTCGTTTGAGGGTCTCCAACCCATCCCACTCCTCCATCCAAATATCCAGAAGGACCAGGGCAGGGGGATCTTGTTTTGCAATTTTTAGAGCTTCCATGCCATTTTCACATACCGTAATATCGTATCCTTCATCTTTCAAAACTGCTGAAAGGGTTGTTAAAATATTCCGTTCGTCATCAACAATTAATATATTTTCTGCCATAACAACATCCGCATAATCTAATAGAATTCCCTAGGACATAACAGGAAGATCTATAACAAAGTTGGTCCCCTTGGGAATATTTCGTGTGGCATGAATATGACCGTTATGGTCAGAAACAATCCGGTGAACAATTGCCAGGCCTAAACCGGTTCCTGCTTTTTTCTTTGAAAAATAAGGAATAAAAAGTTTATCAAAATCCTCTTGATGGATACCACCTCCTTCATCCGCCACTTCTACCCTTACCTTTTGCTCTTTTTCTTCCAATGAAGCGGTAATCCACAGTCTCCCCTGATTCCTCATAGCGTGAATGGCGTTTTCAAATAAATTAATAAATACCCTTTTAATCTGCTCTCGGTCCAGATGAATCAATGGAAATTGGTTTGGGCCATGATAAATGACCTTCACGTTTCGATGAATCCCTTGGTACAAATTTATAACCTCTTGAATAATCTCAAACAGATTGCATGGGAGAAGGGTGGGGGCAGGCATCCGGGCAAAATTGGAAAACTCGTCTAGCAGGGTTTTTAAACCGCTGACTTCTTTAATAATGATTTGAGTGGATTCATCCATAACTGCTGGAAAATCAGGTGCTCCCTCCAAAAATTTTTTCCTTAAGCGCTGAGCGGAAAGCTGTATCGGGGTTAATGGATTTTTAATTTCATGGGCCATTCGGCGAGCCACTTCCTGCCAAGTAGCCACTTTTTGGGCTTTAATCAGTTCCGTGAGATCATCAAAGGTTACGACAATTCCTTGGGGTTGACCCAAATCATCTACCAAATTTGAAATCTTTACCCGGAGTGTGAGGGCCTTTTGAAGGTAATCAATCTGAACTTCTTGTTGAATCAGTTTGCCTTTCTGAGATTTAGCCTGATGAATCAAATCATTGATGAGGGATAATTGCAGAGAGCGTAATGTTTCCTCATAGGGTTGGTTCTTCAAATCATCTGCTTTGATCTCTAGAATTTTTTCAGCTGATCGATTGAATGTAGTAATCCGTCCCTCATTATTTATTGAAATAACCCCCGTGGCAACATTTTCCAGGATGGTCTCGGTATAGGCGCGTCTTTGGTCAAGCTCCAAATTTGAGTTTTTTAATGATTGATTCGCGCTTTCTAAACCCGTTTTACTGACCCTTAAATCCTCTGTCATTTGGTTAAATGAATTAACCAAGTGTCCAATCTCATCGCTGGTTTTGGCATCGATTCGAAAATCCAGATCCCCTTGGGCCACCGCTTGGGTTCCTTCCACCAGTTTTTGTATGGGTACGGTAATTCCTTTTGCCAAATAGAAGCCAAACCAGGTGGCAGAAAAAATGATAAGAAGGGTCATGATCAAAAAAGACAAAAGATAACTCCATCGGATTGGATTTTTAAAGGTTTGGAGGAGCTTATAATCTTCAAACGCCTTGGTTACATTGCCCATTTTATCTACCAAAAGCCGTGGAATTAACCGATTAACGACTAAAACCCCTAGGGGCTTCTGATCATCAAGTGACAAAATGGGAACCGCGACTTGAACCAAATCCCCTCTCCCTTTTGAAAGGATATGGGTCCCTTGCTCCCCCTTGAGTGCCCCCGTTAACAGATGCTCGGGTGGGGGGACCAGAGCTGACCCTTCCCCATTGGGGTTGTCGGAAAAGTTTTTCAAACTAAAATCGGTCGAATAATATCCGATGGCATCAACCTTATATTCCAGGCGCTTTTCCTCAAGAAACCGGTTCACACCCTTTCCGCTCTTTACCGAAAGGCTTTTATTTTGGACTAAACCTTTTTGAATATTTCTTGCCAGTTCCAAAGTGGACTGTTGGGTTTCCTGGTAGTAGGTCTGGGCAACCTCTAAAGAAGTGCCCAGGGATTTTTCGATCTGCCCACTAAACCAGTTTTCGATAGAATCATTGATTAACTTACTGGCGACAATAAACAATAAAACTGATGGGATCAGGGAAAGACCTACAAAAGCGGAAATGAGCTTAATCCGGAATGTAGCCCCCAATAATTTATGGCGGCGCTCAAAGTAAAGTTTAATTAAATTTCTAGACAAAAGAAGAAGGAGAAGAACAACAAGGATCAGATTGACATTGACCAATGTTAGGACAAGAATATTGCTTGGAAAAAGAGAAGGGTCCTGAATTCCTTCAAAATAGACAGTGGTTAAACCAATGGTGAGAATCAGAGCAGCTAAAGTGAGTAAAATAGGTAAAAAGCGCCTTGGTTTTTTTTCCTTAAAATCCATATCTGAACCTTTGGTTGCCTTTCATTTTCACCTCATTGGCCCCAATAACCCATCGGGTATTACCCAAAACATCCCTTTAAGAAATCCTATCAGTCATCCTTACACGATAAAAAGTTTTGGAAAAACGAGATGAAAAAGATATTCAATGGCCATAGAAGGGAGAGGAATCGGCCCACGGAGTATCCAGCTCTAAAAATGGGATAAAGAAAAGCAGATATTCTAAGTAAAACGGAAGTTTGGTTGCACGCATTTCCGCTTTGACACTGATGTAATAGGTCTCACGAGGATCCAAAAATGAAATGGGAGTTATTTTAACATTATTAATTTCGGAGATCAAACGAAGTAACTCCTCGTAATTCTCAATTTTTTGCTCTTGAGGGGTTTGTTCAGTACGCGTAATCAGCAGATACTGTTTTTTAAGAATATCATATTTAATGGTATGTTTAATCGTCCTTGAAAGAACTTCTTCATCCATCCAAAAGGTCTGGCGCCGTTTTAGTAAAACATAATAGAACAGATCTTTTTGAATTCCATTATGAATATCCCTTTCGAAGTTTTGATGAAATCCTCGTTCCAATCGAGCAGAAACCAAAATATCTTCCTGGCTATCAACGACCGAAAGTTCCGCAATCCGGCCATCCTCCCCAAAAACTTTTAAAGGAAGGAACAAAACCAGAAATAAAAAACTAAACCCAGCCTTGAAGAAAAAATTCTTCATTTCGCCCTGTTTTAATTCTTAAATACCCGGTTCCTTGGGACCCTTAAAAAATTTGACCCAGGGTGAAATGGATTTCGTAGGGATCTTCCCCGCCCTCTGGATCCAGTTTATAACCGATATCCAACCGAAGAGGACCAATGGGGGTAAAGTACCGGACTCCCCACCCGGCTGAATAATTGAGTTCCAAAAAGTTAATTTCCCTGGGTTCGTTCCAAACCATTCCACTGTCCACAAAGCCTACAAGCCCGAATTTAAAGGGAAGGAAAAAACGCACCTCATAATTGAGGTTGACCATCACATCCCCGCCCGTTAAGGTTCCATCCTGAGCCCTGGGTCCAAGAGAGTCTTGTTTGTAGCCTCGAACGGTTTCTCGACCTCCTAGAAAAAACCGCTCTGTAATCGGGACCTGTTTAGAATTCCCAAACTCATTCGCCATCCCACCGGATCCAGACACTGCAAAAACGGTCCAGGAAACCAAGGGAAAATACCACAAGCTCCGCAGGGTAATCTTGCTAAACTGTTCCTCTGAACCCAAAATCCGAGCGGCCTGCCGAAACTGTATTCCATTAAGGGACCCCGATGTGGGATTAAACAAATCGTTACGTGTACTCCTAACCAGCCCCGGATTGATGGTTGCAATATTAAAACGATCTTCATCATCAGGAACCAAAGTCGGTGAAATCACATCTGTCTTATTGCGCTCAAACTGGTAGGAAAGTGTTCCTTTAATATGATCACCAAAATCCTTTTCAAGACCGATGGTGGTTCCATACGTGTTTAATTTATAAGAGGTACGCTCTTGTATCTGATAGGTCAAACCAACCCGTGCATCCAGATCATAGTTAAAAAGCCAGGGTTCTAGAAAACTAAGTGTATATTCAGAGTTCTCAAAACTCGCCTGCGCCCGAAGAACAGCTTTGCGTCCCGTGCCATACAGATTATTTTGGGAAATTTGGACAAAACCAACGACACCCTCCGCTTCCCCATACCCCCCCCCAAACTCCAGGGAACCCGTAAATTTTTCTTTAATCCTCAAATCCATAGCGCGAAAATAATTTTTCCCTTCAGATTGTATTGGTTCAAATCGGACCTCTTTAAAATAACCTAAACGGTAAAGGCGACGTGTGCTTTTAAGAACTTTTTCATAGTTATAAACATCCCCTTTTTTCACCAATAGTTCTCGTAAAATAACATGATCTTGAGTATAGTCATTCCCCTTGAGTTGAATGTCACTCACATACGCTATTTGATCCTCAGATATCCGATAAATGATGTCCACTTGTTGGCGGTCATCTCGAAAATTCACTTCTTGGTCGATCTTAGCATAGATATAACCTCGTTTGGAATAGAACGAAAGAACAGACCTAAGGTCTTCCCGGAGAAGGCTAGAATTTAAAGGAAGACCTTTTTTTAATTGAATGTTTTTTCTAAGAAGATCGGGGGAAAAACTCAAATTTCCTTCAAAATGGATTCCGCGGATAAAGGTTCGAACACCTTCTTCTATGTTAAATTGAAGAGAAAGCGATGTTTTCTCTTTGGGGTAAACCATTTCCCACTTCACCTGTGTCTGCAAAAAACCGCTTTTCCGGTAAAAATTTTGGATGGCCACAATATCTTCTTTTAAAACTGCTTCAAGAAAAATACCTCTTGAAAAGATCCCCCCGGTTTTGGTTTTCATCAGTTTTTTGAGATTCTTGGAATTTAAAAATATGTTTCCTGCAAAAGTGATTTCTTCCAGAAGCGCATGGGGACCTTCCAAAACTTGAAAAATGACCCGAACCAACCCCGGTTCAGGCTCTTCTTTCTGATAAGTAATCGATGAAAACGGGTACCCTGATTGGCGATAAAATTCGATTAACCGTTCCACACTGTCCCTCAAGACAGCCTCATCTTGGCTACGGTCTGCAAACACCAAAATTTGCTCCAAAAGTTTTTTGTTTGATTTTTTCTCGTTCCCTTGAAACAAAACTTCCACTTTTGGACCTGGCCGGATGGAGAGGAACAATTCAACCTGATTATTTTTTATATTATAAATCAAAAAGGGATCTTCAATAGCCACTTCGATATAACCATGGTCAACATACCAACTTTTTAGGTTTTGGATATCTTTTTCAAACTGAACAGCGCGATAAATTTTTCCTTTTTTCGTTTTAAAACGCTTTCTTATTTTTTCTTCAGAAAAAGACAACTCCCCCCTGAATTGCAATTCGGAAACCCTTGCAGGAGTTCCTTCATGAAGGGAAACAAACAAAACCGCTTTTTGAGCCTGAACATCTACTTTCTCCATAACTTCAATGGACGCTTGAAAAAAACCTTCCTTTTGATAAAGGACACTCACTGCTTCAATTAATTTTGAAAGATCTTCTGAAAACCATTCTTCACCGACCTTAAACGTAACATGGGTTCTTAAAAAGGAAGTGGCAAGGGTTTGGTTTCCCTCAAAAAATATCCCCTCCAAAAAAATTTTAGGATACAGGAAAAATATAACCGTTAGGCCCTCTTCGCCCTTCTGAACTTCCACACGAACATTCTGGAATTTCTGGAGACGGTATAGGTTGGCCACGCTTTCCCGAATCCGATTAAAATTGAGAGGTTCCCCTGGTTGAATGAGAAGTGCTTGATTAAATTCTTGTATAGGAATGGGCAAAGGAAATTGTAATGAAATTTGGTCTATTATCTTTCCTTCCCATTGGGAATAATCCTGAGCGAAACTATCTTTTTGCGGAAAAGGAAGAATTCCGGCGAGTAGAGGAACCAAAACCCAATAAAAAATTTTTTTAAGGTTGAAGAGATTCACCCACAGAGTTGTAAAGTTCCGGGACATCACCGATATTCAAAGCGAAATCTAATGTTCCCACTGACATTCCCCAATTCATCACGTCGCCCAACCAAATAAATGTTTCGGTGGAGTAGGTACTCAATGAGAACGGTTTGCTGTTCAGAGACGTCCATTGGGGTAACCGAATAGGTCACTGTTAAATCATCATCTAAAAGTTTCTCCGATACAGTGATGAGCACACCTCCGGCCGCTTTTGAACCTGAATAATACGGATCCACTTGAATTCGGTCAAAACCAGTAATCTCCTCAAATTGGTGTTCAACCTCCTCCTGAACTCCTCCTGTCGCAATGGAGACCAACTCGGTGGTCCCGATGCCCCCCTGGGCTTCGGCAACTTCTTCCGCTGTTTTTCCAGTCAATAGCAGGGAGAGAATATCCGTATCACTCAGGGATGGATTGGAGGTGAACACTATATTAAAAGAATCCAAACTCCCTGTTAAATTTAAATCAATTTTATAGTCCCGAATCTTTGTTTCGGCCTGAACATCAAATATCGGGTTAGTTTTTTCTGGATTGATAAAATCGATGGCCCCGCTTTTGATATCAAATGTATTTCTTCTGAAAAAAAAGGTGCCCCCTCCGGTTTCCATTCTGCCCAGCACCAGGGGTTGATTCAAGGTTCCACGAATAAAAAGGTCCACGGTCAGGGGAAATTTAGAAAGGTTATTATCCACTCGGATATTGTTCTTCCCAAGGACATGAAGGTTTAGGCGGGTATTTCCGATTAAGGGAATGGTGGATTGTTCCTTTTGGATTTTTCCGGTCACCACTTCGGTTACCCAGGTTTTCCATTCCACTTTTTTGGAATACGTAGCACGCTGAATTAAAATCTCACCTTTTAAATCTCGAGTCTCCGGATTTCCCTGAAAAAAAAGAGTCCCATTTACGATACTCGATAACCCATCGGGCACTTTAAAACGAACGTCATTTAACTCCAATAAAAGCCCAAAATCCACAAAGGAGAAATTGTGTAGTTTTAATTTTCCGGACCCACTTAAGGTTCCTCCCCCGACCTCCCCTTCAAAAGATTCCAGTAAAACCTGCCTTTCATTAAAAAGAAGACCAAGGGATTTCAGGTTAACCGTTTGGGAAAGGGTTTCGCTTCGGATAGTACCCCCTGAAGAGGATAATCCTCCACGGATTTTTGGATCATTCCATTCATTAAAAATCCGGATCGCCAGATAGGCCTTTCCTTTGGCCTGCTTAATTTCACGGGTAAAGAGTGACAAAACACTGAGATCGGTTTCCCCCCGAACAAAAAGGTTATAGAAATAGAAAGGTTTTAAACTTCCGTCAATAGATAGAATCGTTTCTTCACTTTTAAGCTTTAATTCCCCAATTTCAAAAACACCAGTTTGAAATTTAAAATGAATATCTCCATCATTTTTAACAAGGTGGTCTCCTAATTGAAGGCTGAGATCCGATAACGCAATTTGAAAAGAGGCTCCATCGAGGGCTTTTAAATTTCCACCCCCGGAAATTCTTCCCGATGAGCGAATGGGAAGGGAACTAAACAGTTTTGGCATAAATAAACCTAAAACGGGATCAATTCTCGCCTGAATAAGCGACAGGTCTATCTGAAAGGGAAAAAGGGACTCCAATCCTAACTGGGCATTAAGATGCAATGTATGATCAAAAAACTCGGAATCAATTTTAAATTCTTTGCCTTCAATCACCCCCTGAATCCGGCCTTGACCCAGATCTTTTTCCTGGTAGGCGATTCGGGTCACCCCCGCAGCCAGTGAAAACCGCGGATCATTAAAGGGTCCATGTCCCTGAATGACCCCGGCAATTTTCCCCTCAAAATAGGGGAGACGATCATAAATAAAATCAATTTCTTCTAATTCCAAACTTTCTGTAGATATCTCAACCGAAAAAGATTTATCAAAAGAAAGGGTTCCCTTGCCCGTCAACAAACTTTCATTTCTCCACACTTCAACCTGCTCAAAGGTAATCCCATCCCTTTTTACGATAAGAGAAACCAAACCGCTATCAAAAGCCTGGCCGTAGGCAGACCCCGCCCCAACATCAAAAGAACCTCTCAGTTCAAAATCCCGAGGGGTGCCGAGAAACTTCAAATCCCCATCGGCAACACCCATCACCGGTAATTCCTTATAAAAAAGGGAAACCACATCCCGGGGAACCCCTTGGTCGATTTTTAAAGATAAATCAAAAAAAGGGTTGGATAAGCCCGAAAAGGAAAAGTCGTCGTCAGGGGAAATCCTCATGATTCCACCCACTTCATACCTTGAATTCCCGGCCCTGAGGACGGTAGGATAAATTTCAAGAACTCCCTCCTTGAATAAAAGGCGGGAGGTTAAAAATCCAACGGGATTTCCGCGATAGGTTATGTCCTGGAGTTCAAGATGGGCGTGGGAGCGGGGGTTGCTCGGATTCCCAACCAAAAGGCCCGATAGTTTACCCTTCCCATCTAGACCATGTACCCCAAAAAGGGGAAGAAGCTCTCCCAAGTCTGCCGGTTGGGTCTGATAAGCCAAAGCCATCTCCAATTTGCGATCAATGGTTCCCGAAAACACCAGTTGAGAATGGGGACTAGAAAAACGGCCAGAAGAGATCCAAAGGGTTTGGTTAGAAAATTGAAAGGCGATTTCGACTTGGCCTGAGAGCAAAATAAGATCTTTAACCCATTCCGACTTTTTTTGGGTAGGGGAAGGGATAGGGAAAGGAACCGTGGAAGGGGACCTGGCCGTTAGGGTTCCCTCACCTTGATATGAAAAAAGATCAAGGCCTTTTCCCTGTATGGAAAGATTAACCCCAACCGCCTTTCCGAAGGAACGAATTTCAGGATAAAAATAGGCTAAGATGGGCAAAGGATCTATTTGGGTCAGATTAAAATCCAATTCCATACCAGATAGACCCTGATCCCAGGGAAAAACCCAATGGCCCGTAAGGTTTCCCCCCATTCCTTGTCCTTCAATCCCGGTTATGGAAAGGGTACGCTCGCTAACCTGATAGGCGAATTGAATGGATAAGGGGTCGACTGGATGCTCATCCAGAAATAATGGATCCAATGTAAAATGACCCTTCCCCTTTGCGTCCTTAAGATAACCTTTAAAACCGGTGTTGAATTCAAGCACCCCTGAGACCGGTAAAGCCAAAGGAAGGAAAGGCGACACCTTTTCAAGGTCAACCTGACTTTCAATTTGAATCTCCATTTGAGGATCTTGGAAATTATTCACGGTCCCTTGGAGGGTAATTTGGGTTTTTTCCTGTTCAATTTTAAAATGGGAAATGGTGAGATGACTTGACGTAACCAGAAACCTCCCCTCCATGCGGTCAAAAGGGACTGTTTTTTCCTTCCATAGGAAAGAGCCATTGGTGGTCTGAATCCGACCATTGAACCTTCTCATTAAAAAACCGGACTGTAAACTAACATCGATCCCAGAAAGGTTGATGGAAAATTTTTCGATCTGGCAATTTATTCTCCCTCGGTGAATGAGTAATTTTTTAATGTTAAATTTCGGGATCTTAACTTCCGGGGAAGAAGATTCTGTTGAAAAAAGATTTTCAAGGATATCTTCAATTTGGGAACGCCCCCCCTCCTCTTTGGAACAATAAAGATGGGGTTCGCTTAATTCCAGTCGGTCAATGACCAATAGCTTTGTAAAGTAAGACCACGGGCTAAAGCGAAGGTGGGCCTTTTTCACGGTAAACAGATCCCTTCTATTTATTGACCCGCTTCCAGAAATGTCTAATTCACCCAGGGTTAATGACGGAGGGAAAAGCGAAAAATCGATTTTCTGAATCACGGCCTCTTGACCTGTTGCTTTTTCAAGCTCACCAAGAAGCCGTTTTTCTATGGCAGATGACAGGAAACCTTTTGATAAAAACCAAATGACGACAAGGAGAATGACCAGAAACAAGCCTCCTCCAAGGACCCACCGTTTAACCAAAGGGACTCCTTTCACCCTTTAGATTGGTCTTTTTTGCGAGCCATTTCCACATATTTTATCCGGACACTATAAAGAAGGTTACTCAAAAGACCCTCCTCCTCTTGGGTAAGATTTCCACGGGTCTTTTCTTGTAGGATGCTCAAGAGGTCAATGGTTTCTTGGGCTTGAGAAAGGTTGATGGATTTTTCTCGTGTAATCGGATTGGGCTCCTCGCCAAGGGCAATAAAAACAGAGCTGGCTAAAGAAAAAAGAAATGTCGAAAAATTAATTTCGACCGGCCCATACTGTTCAGAAGACTTTTCGGTTGGGGAACGGTTGGGCTCCTCTTTTGAACGGGGGGGTTCCACTTTTTCATGATCCTTTCCTTCATCCTTAAAACGCCGGTCTCGAACCGTAAAACTTTTTTCCTCATCCGACATATTCACCTGTTCCTTTCATGAAAATGTTTGTCACCTTTTCGGACTCCCTCTTCTGCATGGTTTTACCTGAGCATCCATAACCCAGCGAAAAAAATGCAAGGGTAAAAAGATCCCCTCCAACGGTTCTCATGGTAAAAACACAAAACCCTTTTATGGGTTAAAAAAGAGTTTAAAAGACAGAATTCTCCCTTAAAAACAAAAGTTTATCACAAAATGTTTTTTTGTTTCAAGAGAAAAGGAAGCCTCTCAGAGGGCCAATTGGCAAGCTAGGGCAACTTCATCTCGGTAGGACAACCAAAGCCGAAGAGATTTTGACAGTACTTGATAGATTTCTTTTTGAATGCGGGCATCTTTTGCGTGGTCCAAAACCATTCGCCAAGCCGCTAAGCGATGACTCCCTTCTATATGGTGGTGAGCTCTCACCAAATCCATACGGGAGGGGTTTAACCCATGAAATGCGACTAGGGGATGTTTTTTGATTTTCTCTTCTATGTCCATAGGGTCAGCACGCCAGGAAGGTTCGCACTCTTTGCGATCTTTAATACTTCCTTCAACAAAAATGGTCACTACACTGGCAGCCAGTAACCAGGAAGGGCCGGTCGTAACTTGATCTAACCATTTTCGGTAACGTCGGCTACTGGGAAGCATCCGAATATTGGAAAATTCCGAAAGAGGATACCCCAGTCCTTCCATCATGACCAAAAAAAGCTCAGGATGGGGTCGACCCAGGCTTAACCCCCCTGTTTCCTCTTCGTAAAGGTTGGAAACCAGGTCTTGACGGACTTCCATGGGGGGATTTTTACAGTGAATTCGGCTTAAAAAAATTGGAAAATCTCTTACATAAACCTCATATTCCTGCTGAAAATGAATTTTTAACTGTTTTTTGGAAATGTGATTTCCAGAGAAGTGATTCCATGCCCAGTGGTCTTTTTGGTCCATGACCTGAAGAAGCAGTTCTTTAAAATCTCCAGGAGGAAGAGGCCCTTTGTAATTTTTCCAGAGATCGTTTTTTATCAACGGTTCACGGGGAAGTGATTTTTGTCCCGGCATATTTTAAGGGTACCAAAAAATTGGCAGACGTCAACTCAATTCACAAACCGTTTTTTGTAAAACCCCTAAGCAAACAGGAAAATTAACCTAAGGGAAACCCATTTTCAAAATTCAAGACGGGGTAACCCCTTACCTTCTTTGCCAAAAGGTTTCAGAAATTTCTTTAAGGGTCACCTACCACCCGGGGAAACATATTTTCATAACTCTCCACTTATGATAGATTATCTCATTCCAATTTAATGTATTTCAACAAAAAGATAAGCAAATGAAATTCAAAAGAACGCTAATCCTATTGGTTCTTCTTTTGGCAGGCATTGGATTTCGAATAGATTCGGTGTCCTTTCCTGAATACCATCCAAAACACAAAAGACTCCCTCATGGTTTTTTTGATTACCGGGGTTTGATTCACCTGCACACCACTTATTCCGATGGTGAAGGTACCGTAGAAGAAGTGGCAAAAGCAGGTAACGCCGTAGGAATGGATTTTCTAATTTCAACCGACCATAACACACTAAAACCTCTTTTGGCCCAAAAAGAGGGGTGGTATAACCGCCTTCTATTTTTAGTGGGAGAAGAGGTCAGCATGGAGGGGGGCTATATTTTAGCGATTAATATTACCCAAGCCGTGGAGGAGGGAAGGAAAAAGGAACCCCAGGCAGTGGTAAATGAGGTCATAGACCAGGGGGGGATGGCGTTCATCTCCCATCCATTGAACGATCGATTCAAATGGAAAAATTGGGATGTAGACGGAACCATTGGAATGGAAATTATTGACCTTGATGATCAATGGAGAAAAACAAATCCCTTATATCTTTTTTGGGGCATGATGACTTTTCCATTGAATCCCTCCTATGCCTTACTCCAAATTCTAAGCAAGCCCCATGATGTGATGAGCCTATGGGATGGGTTGACTTCAAAAAAACCAGTGGTAGGCATTTATTCCCCGGACCTCCACGATCAGGTTCGTATAACAAAGGGTTATTACCTCAAATTCCCTCCCCGGGAAAAAACAATGCCCCTCGTCAGCAATCACCTCCTGCTCTCCCAACCTTTCACCGGAGATTTGTCACAGGATAAAAAAAACCTCTACGGGGCGCTTAAAAAAGGTCACCTTTATCTGGCGTTGGATTTATTGGGGGACCCCAGGGGATTCATGTTTCGGGGGTTGACCCAAACCGGGAAACAGGTGATTATGGGTGATCAAATTGTTTCCCATAACCCTGTGAGATTGGAGGCCTCCACCGGACCTGATTCCCCCTTTCAAACCTACCGAATCAAGCTCATTCATAATGGAATGGTCATCAAGGAAAAGGAGAATGGCCCCCTTGATTTCGAAACAACCGAGCCGGGGATCTACCGTGTAGAAGTGGAGGTTGAATGGATATCCCCTTTCTTTATTCCCCATCGGTACACATGGATTTATTCCAATCCCATTTATATCCTTAAAAACAGCCCGGTCGAAATACGGTGAACAAAACTCCCAAGTGAATGTGCCCTGCCGGGCGCACAAAAAAAGGGGCGCGTCATACTATACGCGCCCCCGAAGACATCAAGGGGTTAAAACCCTCTTATGCCTCCCTATTCGATCAACTTTCCTTCAGAGTATCTGACTCCTGTTGTAGAAGGCATCGCTCCCATTCCGTGATCCACAAAGGAAGGAATCGCCGAAAGGTCCAACGCATTGGCCAAGGTCAGATCCGGTGGATCGGAGGGATTCGACACCGCTGCCAAGAAAAGGCTGGTTTCAAGAGGTTTGATCAAATAACTCTGACCGGAGACATCAGCATCGTCAACTTGAGTCCCCGCGGGAATGTTAATGATTTTGTCAGAGATGGTTGAGCTCATGACAAAATCATTTTTACGGAGTTCCTCGTACAAGTTGGGCATTCCGTGCATCCACCCATCATACTGTAGAGCCAAGTTCTTTTGTTGACCTCCTCCGTTGGTCAGGGTAATGGTCGAAAAACGGATCGGATCCGAAACCAACACATAGTCCCCATTGGAATCAATCAGGTATTTCAACGTTCCCCAGGTCTCCCCCTCCCTCGGGTAATCCCAGTTAAATTGGGTCCCGGTGGCGGTATTATTCACATAGGCCTCAATTCCCCATAACCCTCTGGTTACAACCGCCCCGACCGCAACCCCTTGGTTGGGATTTCCCTGGTTATCTTTATCATTCTCTCCAACGGTCAGATATTTCAGCTTCATGAAGGTTGAGCTGTTCGAATCCGTATCGAACGTAAACGTCGAATCGTTGTCCGGATTCCAGGGGGATTTAAAAACCGTCCCCGATGAAACAAATGTTGAAGCATTCACCGGATTGGCAACCGTCTGGATTTCAAGCTTCACGTCATAGGTACTGCTTCCGGTCCTCTTAACGATGTAATTGGTCCCCTTGCTGTTGATATAAAGCTCCTCATTCAACGGCAAGGTATACGTTTTATCGTTGGTCCCAAATTCCGGTGTCCAGGTCCGGTTATCGAAAGAGACCAGCTCCTTTTCAACCCAGGCGGGACCATTGTATTCGATGTAGATCGATCCGCCGACGTTTGCCCAAATTTGCTCTTGGTGATTGGGGGAATAAAGGGTTCCCGTAGATGTGTATTTTCCGGTTTGTTGATCGAAAGTGGCCACATAGAAACCTGCCCCTGACGGTCCGGATGAAAGGTAGACATATTCCACATTGGTTTGGGAATTGTTATCCCATCGGTTGATATTCACAAATTTCCGGTTATCGTTTGCACCCACTTCAAGGGTGGCCAGCATGATGGAAGGAAAATCGTCGAGACTTCCGCAGGTCATTCCGTTCTGATCCCAGGTGGGATTCACACAGTTAAACCACTTGGAAACGTTACCGTCATACATTAAATTGTAAAATTTCCCGATCCAGGTCTCCACCGGAATTCCCTGAATGTCTGCCAATGAGCCGGTAACGGTGGAACGCTTCACCAAGGTTCCGGTAAAAGGTGCCGATACCGTGTAGGTCTCGGCGGTTTGATCCGGTCCACGGTCTTGACGCGTCACCACGGTACCTTCTGGGATCGTTCCCTCGGGACCCCAGATCTCATGTCTCCCCTGCCAAGCGCCATAGTAACCAAACTGGTTGATGTTGTTGAGGGAATACGTAATGGGAAAACCAAACGTTTTGCTTTTATTGACATTTTGACCGGTGGCACCATCAAATAATCCATAGCGATGGGTCATTTCAGTGGAACTGTTTCGATCAAAAGACAGGACCGAATCGCTGCCCTTCTGTACCGCTAAAAAATCAGCATTGTAGGCATAAATGGCATCCGTGGTAATGGGAATACAATTGTTACCGCAGTTTCCCCAATCCACAGCTTCCCAATCCGGAAATTCAACCTTCCCGTAACCGGTGGTATCCGTTCGGTAAATGATTCCTTTGTGAGAGAAAGTGGTTCCATTTTCCGGAAATACATCCTGAAGTTTAATGACGGAAACCCCATTTTCTATAGTCGCGGAGGCCACAAAGAAATCGGTTAAAGAATCTCCAAATTTTACATCCATGTTCCAAACGCCGTAATCCGCAAAGGAGCCATCGCTATTTTGTGTGGCAGATTGATAGGCTTTAAATTGGGCCTTAATGAGCTCTACCCCATCAGGGCCTGCCTCCTCAATCCACACCAGGACCCGGTTCACATCCTGCCCATTCTCTACGATCATCCTGGAATCAACCACCCAAGGCTGGAGCTGCTTGACATCGATCCCGTTGGACTCCTCTTCCCAGGCCACCATCGCCTTATACGGCCCCAGATTAATATTCGCCGGATCCGAATAATGGGTCTGGTTCAAGGCATTGAGCACTTCTTCGATGATTTCGAACTGCTCCAACGTCCGATCTTCCACAAACCGTTTGGTTTTCGCATTGGAATAATCGGTCCCGGCATCGGTCGCTGCCATTCGAAGCGCTTTGAATTTCGCTCCGAATCCGCTTCCTGAGTTCGATGCATCATTCGTAGGTTTGTTGCTCGAGCTGTTATTTGTCGAAACAGCAGAGATTTCGGTTGGAACATCATAACCTGTGGTTTTACTGGAAAGGACCTCCCCATCTGAATTGGTAAGAGAGTTGGATCCTCCCCCCCCTGAACAGGAGATGGAGAAGACAATGGTTGCCACCATGCAACTTCCGGTGGCGATTCTTTTTAATTGCCATGGGCTATGCATTGTACAAATCCTCCTTTATTTTGCGGTCCCTTTGTCATCAACAGCTCCACCACCTGAAAAAAAAAGCCTACACCCCGTTTAAGAGATGCAGGCCTAATTGGATAGGATAAAAAACCTACCACTTCGGCGGACCTTCAAACCCTATTCCAAACCAACGGGCTTGGAACGTAGGTCAAGGACTTTGCGACCCCCGCTTTCGCCAGGGTGTGCCCTTATCGGTGGTGATGCTATATACTTTTTTCCTTTTAATTCCTGAATGACTGCTTGTTTCACAATTACTAGAGGTAAGATTAGCAGCCAAATTCATTTTGTCAAGTCTCCCCAGGTTTTCCTTTTCTTAGATTTTCAGGTCCAATTCATCCTAATTTTTCAAGACTTGCACCCCTATTCGATGGAATGTTAGAATGCCTATAGTAAAAAAAATTTTGGCAAATGAGGAATTTTCTTTTAAAAATGCCCTTGCTGATCCCCCCCTTAATGAAACGCCTCAAAAAACTCACTTTTTATCTTATGTTAGGAACCCTCCTGCTTTTATCCTTTCAGGGCCAGGGATGTGAGGGTTCTTCCTCTACACAAAACGGAAACCAGGAAAAAACACCCCCCCCTTCTTTATCCTTAGACTCCCAAAGCCCTCTTTCCCCAGAAACCGTTGCGATTGTAAACACTGCAAAAATCAGCAGTAAAGAATTTGATCTTCTTGCCAGTCAATACGAATCCATGAATCCTGAGGGCTTTGGGAAAATGTCAGAAATTGAAAAAAAGGAGTTTTTCTCAAAAATACTCAACGACTTGGTAACCAAAAAACTTCTTCTCCAAAAAGCTCAGGAGGCAGGAATTGAAATCCCAGACGAATTGGTCGATCATGAGTATCTTGCATTACAATCTTCATTTCCATCCGAGGAGGCTTTTCTGGAAGTTCTTAAAAAAGGAAAAACAAACCCACTCTTATGGAAAAAAGGGGCACGGGAAACCTTTATCATTCAGAAATTGGAAGAATCCATTTCAAAGGATATTGAAGTCCCGGAAAATGAAATTCAGAACTATTGGGAGTCCTATCAGGTTTCTTTTAGAAAAGACCAGGTACACGCCCGGCATATTCTCACCCGAACGGAAGCTGAGGCAAAACAGGTTTTGGCCTCCCTGAAGAGGGGAACACCTTTTGAATCAACAGTCAAACAATTCTCTGTGGATCCCATGAGTCGGAATATTGGAGGGGATCTGGGGTGGATACTTCGGGGAAGTTCTTTTGAAGATTTTGAAAAAGTTGTTTTTTCCCTGGAACCGCAATCCATCAGCCCTCCGGTCAAGGGAAGGTATGGGTATCACATTGTCCAAGTTTTAGGCAAAAAATCAGCCCAAGAAATTTCCTTAAAGGATGTTCGGGAGAAAATTTCCCAAATCATCCGTCAGCAAAAATGGTATGCTCAACGGGAAAGCTGGATTAACGGGTTAAAAGAGAAAGCTTCCATTCAGATTGACCCTGATTATCTAACTCATCATACGTCCCTTCAAAATGTCCTCAAAACCCGCAATTCCCAAAAAGGGCCAAAAGACCATATTGAGTCATAATAAGATACTAAAAAAAGGACAAAAGGAAACGGATCTCTTCTCCCCAATTGAACGGGGGGGAACGGTCCAGGCTCAGTTGGATAGACTGACGGGGAGAAAAGCCTTTGAAAAGGAAATTTTAAAGGTCATTTCATAAACAAAGGAATCCTATGCCAAAAACCCCAGGAAAACCCATTCGTGATTCTGCAACCGAAATGGTCCAAGTGGTCCTCCCGAATGATACCAATATATTTGGAAATATCTTAGGAGGACGCGTCATGCATTGGATTGACTTGGTTGGGGCCATGGTGGCTCTTCGGCACAGCCGTAAACCCGTGGTTACCGCTTCCATGGAGCGGTTGGATTTTCATTCCCCCATTCGATTGGGGGACCTGGTGATCTTAAAAGCCTGCTTAACGTATGTGGGAAGAACTTCCATGGAGGTTCAGGTGGAGGTATTTTCCGAAGAGCCATTGACGGGCTCCCGGCGCCATACCAGCAGCGCCCACCTCACCTATGTGGCCGTGGACGCTTCGGGAACCCCCATCCAGATTCCCCCGCTCGTTCTAAATACCGATGATGAAAAGGAGCGGTACCAAGAGGCGGAACGGCGAAGAGAACGAAGAAATGCTTTAAAAGCGGGGCGGGAAAAGCGAAAACAATAAAAAAGATTAAACCTCGTCTTGCTTCAACCTTCAGGGTTACACCAAAGTTCACAATGGATTGTCATTCCCGCCTGCCTGCCCCTGACTGTCCGGCAGGGTGCCCGATAATAATATTTGGGAATGACAGCCATGGAGATTTTCAATATCTTCAACCTCTCAACCTCGAGTCTTTAACAGATTAAGTTGTCATTCCGAGCGAAGCGAGGAATCTATACTCTACTGCATTAGCAATCGATACGGCACTTCCCGGCCCGATTCGGTGACGAGATAAATCGAAGAATCCCCTCCGTACACCGCCGCCACTTTGATTTTCTCCACCTTCTCCCCTTCCACAAAGACAGGGAAAGGATTGGAGGCCATTTGGGGAAGCGTGAAGCTGCCAAACGCATTGAGCACACTGATCTGCCCTTGAGGAAAATTGATGTTGGCCGTGGCTGTGGCGCTTGAAAAAGTCCCCGTGGATGCCGAGCTGTTTACGGACGTTGGATTGGCAAAGGGCGGAATCAGTTTGACCGTGAACACGGTGCCGACCGGAATATTGTTGGCCGTTAATGTTACCGGCACGGGGTTTGTCGTTCCGTTCGGCAAAGAGACATCGGCTGATGTAAAAGAGCCGCCTGGGTTCGGAGGTGAAGTCTCCCCGCCCACCGAACTGATCGTGAGGATCGGCAAGTCAATCAACGACGGGGTGCTGTTGGCGGTTATCGGTCCGGGGGTATCCACAAGGGATGCCGGCGGGTTGGTTGCCAGGATGCTCCCTGTCACAAACGCTTCAATGCGTATTCGGCCATCGGTCCCGCCACCGCTACACAAAGCCGATCCGCCTGACTTAAGCGCTCGAATGTTTCCGGTATTCGTGATTTCCGGAGCCACCAAACGGATGGCCCCACCACTTCCTCCTCCTGCTACACCGTCGCAGCCGCTTTGCTGAAATTGTAGGGATTCCGCACCCCCATTGGCGGTGATCGTGCCCGTTACGGTTATCTTGGTGGTGGAGGCAATGACAATGGCACCGCCACCGCCTCCCCCGGAGGCACCTGCATTATTGGAATCTCCGCTCGTTCCCCCACCCCCGGAGCCTCCAAACAGAGGAATAAGGGATTCAAAAGAGGAGGGCGCGCCGTAATTTCCTCCCCCGGAGGTCCTCAACGCAGGATTTCCTCCCCCCGGCCCCTGGCCCGCGGATCCGGAATTATTGGCCAATCCGCGAGAGCCTCCCTGCCCTCCAACAAATCCGCCGGGACCGGGAGCCCCGCCTGGATTAATCAGGTTTACAGTGGAAAAGTTGGACCCTTTGGATCCGTTGACACTGGTGGTCCCCGCGATCGTCACATCCCCCGTGGCTAATATCGTCACCGGGGTATTGGCGGCATTTGGTTGAAAGGTCACGGTTCTTCCCGATGCAATGTTGACGGTCGTGTAATTGAGGATTCCATCGGGGGGAAGCGTGACCGTTACGTTGGAGGACGGGTTGAAAGCCCCATCCGCCCCGGTGCTCCCGCTGCTGAAGGTTTGAGCGGAGACCTGGCTTGCCCAAAGCAGAAGCAGTAGGACGCCTACTTCGCTGATCCCTTGAATGATTTTCTTTGATTTCATCTTTCACTCCTTTCGAAAATAATTATTCAGGCATAAAGACACTTTCAGGCGGTGCAACGCTCATGGTGCTCCCCGATGGCGCGCTGGTGGCTGGAACCGTACCAGTGATCGGCATCTCCACACTCGTGGGACCGTGGGAAACATAACCCTGCCCTGAGGGCGCAACAGCCGCCGGGACCTCTGAGATCACCGGTAATCGAACGCTGACCGGAGGTGCGGCCGATTGTGTGGGCCCGGAAGGTGAAACGGTTCCGGGGACATCGGTGATCAGCGGCATAAAGACACTCAGCCTTGCGTTATAAAAAGAGCCCATGGCAGGGGCAACGGTAACCGTGATTGGATCGCTCTGGGCCTCGCCTCCCGAAGTGGTGATCGTAAACGTATAGTCTCCCACCGGAGCGTTGGAGCCCACCGTGAGTTGGATCGGAAGGCTGTCGGATGTTGCACCGGGGAGGATCTCCGCTAAAATCCCTCCCCCGGAAAAAGTAACCGCCTGGGAATCGGACAGGTTATCCCCATATATCACAGCTGTGATGGTCGTTCCCTGTCCCACCCGATCGGGATCAATTCCGGAAATGGTGGGAGCAGCAACAACGGTAAAAGGTTCCGGGCTTGTGGCAGTGCCGTTGGAATTGGTGACCGTCACGGGGCCCGTTGTCGCACCGGACGGAACGGCGGCAATAATGATATTGGGGGTGGATGATGAAACCGTCGCCGCGGTTCCGTTAAAAGCCACCTGATTGTCGGCGGGGGTTGGACTGAACCCGTAGCCCTGGATCTCCACATCGATGCCGACCTCTCCCTTTGAAGGGGAAAGGGCCAGGATCCCGATATCGGTCCCGCTTGAGGCAAAACGCTCGATCGAAAGGAGGTTTCCCACTGCATCGTAGTTGTAAACCGCAACATCCCCCTGCCCGTCCACCACACCGATCAATCGCCCCAAATCATCGTAAAAATACCGCGCTTCATCGGTCTTCACTACGGATGGAAACAATAAAATAAAGAGAATCAGGCCCATTCCCCATCCGATGGCTGATTTACGATAATTTAAAATACTTTTTCCGGGCGTATTCATTGGTCCTTTAATTCCCTGCCGAAACGGACTCGACATAGACTTTTTTCGTCACCGCTTGGCGAATTAGCTGCATCTCTTCTCGATTGAACGGCCTTGCCGACTCCAACGAGGTCTCCTGAGCGGGGTTTCCCCTTTCATCCACAATCCGGTCCCAAAGGAATTCCTCCGGCATGAAGCCGGTCAATTTAGGATAGTTTTTCGTGGGAGAGGCCCCAAGACCCAGCGCCTTTTCGCTTTCATGACAGCTTGCACAGCTTCGTGTCTCTTTCCTGACGGTGTGGGGGATCGTCGGGTTATGGGCGAAGCCGAGTTTATCTTCTCCCGTCCTTTGGGGACGTCGTTTATAGACCACTTTCCCCGATTCATCGATGAGGGTATAGACGACGGAGCTTCTCTGCGCAAAGGGGGCCGCCTTTCCCCGGTGGTTGATCCCCAACAGGTAGTCCTTCTCTGCCTCCCGGACCCCGTCGATGAGGGTATATAGACCGAATTCACTCTGTTTTTTCTCCAGATGATCGTAGGAGACATGAATCGGTTTGGCCTGCTGTGTGAGGTCCATCTGGATATGGCATCCCATGCATTTCGGGACCCATGCCGAATGGCAGGCGTAGCATTCCATCTTCTCTATGTGGCCTTGAATCTGATGGGCCTTCACAGACACCTCTCCGGACCCCTCTTTAATCTGAGGAACCGGGTGCTCTTTTCCATCCAGCTTGGAGGTCAGCGTGAGCTTCGCCAGTCCCTTTTCATTACCGGGGGACTTCTCAATCTTTAAATTCGGCAGTCTGTTTCCCATGGCGGTGATGCCCGTGCCAAAGCTTTGGGCCGTTCCGTGGCAGGTCTCGCACCGAATCTCCAACTGATAGACCTTTTTCAAATAGATATTCCCATCCCCGTGGATTTCGTTGATCGTGTGGCAATCGATACAGACCATCCCTTTTTCATAATGTATGTCCGGAACCTGATCGGAATAGGTATGGCCATGCTCCAGGTCCTGAAACAGCACATCATAGCGCCCCGGCTGTTCCATTTTTCCCATAAAGGCCATGGCGATTCGGTTTCCCCCCGCATGGCAGGTGGCACAGGTGGAGATGGGAACTTTTGTCGTCAGTTGATGTTTGACGGGATGGCCGTGCTTGTTTTTGGGAATGGTAGGATCGGCGCTTTGGCTCAATCCCTCGGTATCATAGGTCATGTGGCAGGCGGAACAGCCCGTTCCCCGGTAGTCCGCCTTTCGCTGGACCCCTTCCGTCCAGAGATGGCATTGCATACAGGCTTTTCGGGTGAGATCAAAGAAAACATTCTTCGTCGTGGCATAGGTCGGAAAGGGCAAGAGCCGGTCGGTCGTCCCCGGTCGATCCGGTTCATATCCGGGAAGCGCAGAAATCTCATACTTTGAAAAGGCATATTGGGCTTCCTCTTTTTTCTCCTGAAATCCGTTCAAATAAAGAAATCCGCTCATCGTTCCGGACCGGGTGGCCATCAATGAGCGTTTGACCCGATCGACGATCTCTTTATGGCAGGTCCCGCAAGTCTGATCGGCCACGGTTAAATCTCCAGGATTTTCGATCATCCCCTGGTGGGCTGCGCTTTTTTCGCTTGAGTCTTTATTTCCCAGATGGCAGGCCGTGCAGTGAAGCGGGGCCTTGGGGTGGGCCTCCTCGCTTCCCTCATGGCAGCTCAAACAGGCCTCCGTCTTCCCGCTTGCAAACAGAAGCCGATCATCTTCTTTCTGTTTTTTTATTTCATCCAATATCATTTTTCCGCCAATCGCTACACCGATCATTAAGAAAACCGCTCCAATTAAAATTCCTTTTTTCATTTCTTTTCCTCGACCCTTTTACCCTCTCCCCCTTGTGGGAGAGGGTTAGGGTGAGGGGGTATTTCTTTTAATGCTAAGAAGAATCGTTTCGGTCATACCCAAATTCATATTTATTCCTGCTCCTGCCCCTTGAACTTCCAGCCCACCCTGTGCTTATGGCAAT
>DASWJH010000063.1 GCA_036397255.1 Nitrospiria bacterium | reverse complement strand
AGCCAAAAACCGGTCCATTCTCAATCCTCCGTGGAGAGGTCCGTTCGGAATCGCCCATGAAAACGGGGAAAAGTCAACGAATGTTGATGAAGCGTACTCGAAGATGCGAAAACAGGCGGACATCTGCGCACCATGGCGGTTTCCTCTGTCCAAGTTCAATCTAAATGCGCATTAAAATACAGACTCTAATTAAAGCAGAAAATGGAGAAGATGTTTTCGTTCATTATTCCCCCTTCAGCGAGAAGAGTTTAAATCTTTAAAAGAGGGAGAAACCGTAGAATTCGAGGTGCAAGGGACAAATGCCTTCCGGCCGCAAATGTAGCAAAAGTTTAGCCAACATGGGCTAAGATATTTTGTGAAAAAATTTTGTTTTTGATCATTTCCCTGAGATTGGGGAAAGGGGTTTGAATGAGAGTTCTTTTCACCTTTTTCCCCGACCCCTCTCATGAAATTCCACCCAAAATCCGATAAAAAAGCTGGATAGTGAAACCGTCAAAAATAGTTGAAAGAGTAAAAATGAGTTGCCCATTCAAAAGATTGGGATCTGTTATTTTATAATTTTCTTTTTAAATAGTAAAAACATTGCCTTTTTAGCATTTATTGTTCACCAAAGACAAAAAGTCCTCCCGTTTCACCGTATTTTTTCTTTTAAAAACAATGGTTTATGAGATAAGGTTCTCATGGAAATGGATTGCTGTAAGTTATTGAATTTTATAGTAAAAAATAACAGCCCCTTCTTTTCCATTCCTTGACACATTGCCTAAGATGTATTAATTTTTAAAGAAAATGCCCCTTTCAGTACCAAATATCAAATCTTCGTCCCTTTGGAGTTTTATGTGGCGGTTTTCTATTTAACGTATTTTATTCGATCAAGGAGAATACTTGGGTAAAGACAGAGGATCCATTCTTCAAAATGCGCAGAAATACACAGCCAAAGGTCTGCATGATAAGGCCATTGAGGAATGGCAAAAACTGATAAAAGAAACCCCGAATGACGGGAACATTTACAATACGATTGGAGATCTTTACCTTAAGAAAAATTCAATTTCCGAGGCAACCAATGCCTTCCTGAAAGCTGCAGACTCCTTTGATCAAGCGGGTTTTGCGTTAAAAACCATTGCCGTTTATAAGAAAATCATTAAAATCGATCCAAATCGTTTTGATGTTTTCCTGAAATTGGGGGATGTTAATGCAGAGCGGGGTCTTGTTGGCAATGCCTTGGGTGACTACTTGAAAGTTGCCAAGCATTACGTGGGGACCGGGAAGCTAAAAGAAGGGGTAGAGGTATACCGAAAGATTATCAAATTAGACCCCCAGAACGTATCTATACGTATTAAACTTGCGGAAATGTGTGTGAAAGAGGGTTTGAAAACAGAAGCTGTTGAGGAATATTTGGGGGTTGCGGAAATCTATGGTCAGGGAGGTCGTAAAGAAGAGGCCATCAAACTTTATGACCAAATCCTGAAAATCGCGCCCTCCCATCCAACCGCCAAACAATTAAAAAATAAACTAGAAGGAGGGGCGCTGGAGGGAAGTGAAGTTTCCGAAACCCCCGAGGAGGTCCAAACCGCTTCTCACCAAACCGAAATGGTGAAACCGGATAAGGTTTTTGGGTCCCCGCAAAAGGGGGTCCAAACGGGAGCAGAGGAATCCCAGGCTTCACCCCTTTCTATTCAGAACCAAGAAGACACTCCGGTAGACCCTACAAGGGTTCCTACGGCCCTGGAACCCATTGTGGATGAAGGGGCCGTGCCTTCCCTTGAGGAGGAATTACCCGTTTTTGAAGAGCCCGTTGAAAAAATATTAGAACCGACCTCCCTTTCAAGGGAGGAGGGGAAAATACCCGAAGGAGAGGTTGTTGAATTATCTGACCCTTCCTCTCTTGTTAAAGAATTTTCTCAGTCTTCCCCAAAACTCTCAGGGGATGAGAGTGGAACCCCAACACCGGCTGATGAAGAAACACCTCAACAAAAAATGGATGAATATATACAGCATGAGACCATCGAAGGTTTTTTTGCTGAAGCCGATGTATATTTAAAATATGGTTTACCTCAAAAAGCCATTGACCAATTAAAAGGAGTCCTCAAACAGGATCCCTATAATCAAAAGGCCCGTCTCCAATTGAAGGAGATTTATAAAAATGAGGGGCAAATTCCTGAAGCCGTGATGGAATGTTTAAAACTTGCTAAAATTTTTGAGCTGGAAGGAGAGCCGGATCGTTATAATCAGATTCTCCAAGAGGCTATGGACCTGGATCCCAATAACCGCCAAGTTAAACTTATGGCTGGTGTATCCGCTCAGGAAAGAGAAGACTCAATCTCCCAGAATTTGGAGTCTTCTGGCGTAAGCTCCGTATCCATTCCGTCTGCCCAAGAAACCTCTGAAAGCTCACAGGTGAACGGATTGGAAACTGAGTTTTCTGAGGCCAGCGTGACCGAGTTCAATGCTCCCTTGGGCCGAAAAGGAGGCCCTGATGAAGGGGTAAGAAGTCTTGATGAAATCATGAATGCTCAACCGCTCTCCCCTGAGGAAGTTGGGGAAAAACTTGCGGAGGGAGATTTTTACCTCCAACAGGGGTTAAAAGAGGAAGCCAAAAGGGTTTATGAATTGGTTCTTCTAAAAGTACCGGAGCATCCTGAAGCCCTGAAAAAACTAACCGAAATATCGGTTGAAGAAGATATTGATCGTGAAATTTCTGAAATCCCAGACTCCCAAGTGCTTGCAGAGCTTTCCCAACAAGAGATTACTGGAGAACAGGGAATTGAAAAAGATTCCGATTCCTCGGTTGGAATCCCAGCGTCCCAAGAATCTATAGATGAGATTAGCTTTTCCTCTGTTTCCGAATCCTCCAATGAAGTTTCATTTAATGAAAATTTAGATCAACCCGTTTCTGAGGCTTCTTCCCGAGAAAAAGCCGAAGAAATGGATGAAGGTTTTGTGGACCTTTCCGATGTTTTGGAGGAGGCGGAGGATCAAAAAGAACTTCAGGAGGTCTCCGAGCAGGGTAACATTGATTCAGAACTAGATTCTATTTTTCAGGAATTTCAAAAAGGTATTCAAGAACAATTTGGGGATGAGGATTATGAGACCCATTATAACCTTGGGATTGCCTATAAGGAGATGGGATTAATCCATGAGGCCATTGGAGAGTTTGAGTTATCCATTAAGGGGGATGACCGATTTGTAGACTCCTGTACCATGTTATCTACCTGTTTTGTCGAAAAAGGTGCTTTTGACAAAGCAGCAGAATATTTAGACAGCGCTTTGAACGACCCTCGATGTAATGAAAATAATGTTTTGTGGCTGAAATATGAACTGGGAACGCTTTATGAAAATCAGGGCCTTCATGAAAAAGCCCTTGAGCATTATATAGAAGTGAAAGAAGCTGACTCAAATTTTAAAGATGTGAAGAAGAGAATAATTAAATTGCAGAAGGATGGTCCAAGTCTTGATGATAAAGGTGATGAGGGCCTTTCCGATCCAGGCTCTGAATTAAGTGTGGGGACTAGCAGTAAGAAGGAATCAAAGGTCGAAAGGAAAAAAGGGAAAATTTCCTACCTATAGCCGAGGGAGTTTTTAACATTATGAGTTATTTAGAATATTATGGTTTAAAAGAGCAACCCTTCTCCATTTCGGTGGATAACCGATTTTACTATAACAGTGCCCAACACGGGGAGGCGATCATAAGATTAAAGTATGCGGTTGAATCCCGAAAAGGGTTGGTGGTTTTGGTTGGAGATATTGGGACCGGAAAAACGACACTGGCCACAAGAATGTTGGATGAAATGGATGAAAAAGAATATGAATGTGCTTTGTTAATTGTCATTCATGGCTCCATTACCTCTGAATGGCTTCTTCGAAAAATTGCTGTTCAGTTAGGTGTGGAGGAGCCCAATGATGACAAAACGGAGCTGTTATCCCAACTTTTCAGCCGTTTGATTCAGATTTATGAATCAGGTAAAAGGGCAGTGGTATTAATTGATGAAGCCCAGATGCTTAACAAAAAAGAGGTGATGGAAGAATTTAGAGGAATTCTCAATATTGAAATGGATGGAAATAAATTGATTACGTTTGTTTTCTTTGGTTTACCGGATTTAGATAAAAATCTAAATTTAGATGAACCCCTAAAACAACGTGTGGGGGTCCGGTTTCAACTCCGGTCTTTTACTGAAGAGATAACCAATGATTATGTGAAATACCGTTTACAAATTGCCGGTTCTAATAAAGAGCTTTTTACAAAGGATGCCCTCAGTTCAATTCATAAATTTTCTGGGGGAATTCCTCGTTTGATTAACGCCATTTGTGATAATGCGCTGTTGGAAGGGTTTCTTCGGAAGAAAGAAACGGTCTCAGGAGAAATGATAGAAGAAGTGGCTTCAGATTTAAAGGTGGCTCTTTAACCTAAAAACCGATCTCTTAAAACCTGTTGACAATATGAAATAGCTTTTTTATACTTTCCATCAAGCGGGCATAGCTCAGCTGGTAGAGTACAAGCTTCCCAAGCTTGGGGTCGCGGGTTCGATCCCCGTTGCCCGCTCCAAAATCCATCATAAAATCAATTAATTAAGAATTTGAAGTTTTTCATAAAAAAGAAAATAGTCACCATTTAGTCACTATCCTTTCCGGTTCATAGAAATTCCACCCGAGGTTATACTATTTTTAGTTGAAATTGGAAAGAGTGGCTCCCCCGTGGCATAATCCACGGAACCGAAAACAAAGTCAGAAAGGAGCCACTGATGAAGAATACCACCAGGAAGAGGAAGAAGGCAATACGGGGGTTTGAGGCCGCATACGGGAGGCAAGAACTCATCGATCAAATGTACCACCTTGTTGCAAGAGGCAAGCAGGGATTTGACGCCTGCATGAAGGATCTGGGTAGGATGATGGCAGAGACGATCATGTACATCGAGCGGGAGGAGATCGCCGGGCCAGACTACCGACCTTTCAGTTCCGACATTGCCAAATGGGCGAGCCAGCCTGGGTCGGTCTATATCGGGGATCAGAAGATACCGGTGGAACACCCGCGGCTGCGGGGGCCGGAGGGAGAGATCGCGCTTGGGAGTTATCAGAAGCTGAAAGAGTCGGAAGGTTTC
>DASWJH010000062.1 GCA_036397255.1 Nitrospiria bacterium | reverse complement strand
TGGAGATTGTGGCAGGAGAAAGTTCTTGTTACAGACTTCTGGCTTTTATTGCATTAAAGATGGAGCTGGCTTGGAGGAAAACGCCGGTGGGCAGGGTGAATCATAGATTACACTGGTTCACTAAATTCACACAAAATACTTAGCAGTACCAAAAAATCTATGCGGTGGGAAGAGATATGACGGAATTGAAACGAACCCATGCAGCCCTTCAGATGAAGAACGAACAATTAAGCTCTTTTGTCTATACCGTTTCTCATGATTTAAAAGCTCCCCTGCGTGGCATTTCTGGTTATACCGAAGAGCTTTTAGAGAGCCATCGGAGTGGTTTAAAGGAGCGATCCATTTTTTGTTTAGAAAAAATTCATTTGGCCACGAAAAAGTTAAATGCCCTGATTGAGGATCTACTTCATTATTCAAAATTAGAAACAGTGCGGATGGATCTTAAACTGACCCCTATCCAGAAATTAATTGAAAGCCTCATAGCAGATCAGGAAAAATCTCTGTTAAATAAGGACACCGAGTTTTCATTAGAAATCCCTTTTTTTACCCTCCGATGTTGGGAGCTGGGGATGAAACAGGTGTTTACAAACCTCATTGGAAATGCCATAAAATATAGCGGACAATCAAATCTGCCTCAAATTAAAATTGGCTCATCGTGGAAGTGAGTGGGTAAATTTTGTCATTACCCGCCTGTCCGGCAGGCACTTGCAGGCAGGGGAAAGCGGAAATCCAGGCTCTTCCCGTCATTCCCGCGAAACCTGTCCTCGAATGCCTCTATCGGGGAGCGGGAATCCAGAAGATGTTGATTTTAAAGAGCCTGGATTCCTGCCTGCCGGCAGGCGGGCCCGATTAAACATTCGGGAATGACGGGTATCGCGTATTTCACCCAAATGCTATTTTTGAAAATCATCCTTCAAACCTTCTCGGAAATTTTCTCTCCCAAAAGTCCCCTGGGACGAAAAACCAGTACCAAAATTAAAATGATAAAAGCAAAACCGTCTTTATACTCACTGGAGATGTAGGATGCTCCCAAACTTTCGACCAATCCCAAAATAAAACCACCCAGCATGGCCCCGGGAATGTTCCCGATTCCCCCTAAGACCGCAGCGGTGAAGGCCTTAATTCCCGCCACATACCCCATCGAGAAATTGATCAGCCCATAGTACATTCCCACCATGACCCCCCCGGCAGAAGCCAGAATTGAACCAATGACAAAGGTAATGGCGATCACTTTATTCACATCGATGCCAACTAAACCCGCCATCTCCCGGTCCTGTGAAGTGGCCCGCATGGCTTTTCCTAACCGTGTTTTTTGAATAAATAATGTGAGGCAGATCATTAAAACAATTGATGTTCCAATAATAAAAACCTGAAGAACACTGAATTGAATCCCCATAAACACCATAGAAACATTCGGGATGTTATGGGGAAAAACTTTATCCGTAGAACCTTGTGAGAGCATCACATAGTTTTGAAGAAAGATGGACATTCCGATGGCGGAAATGAGGGGGGAAAGCCGATGGGCATGACGGAGCGGACGATAAGCCACCCGCTCAAGAGTTAGTCCATAGGCCGCACAGAAAATGGCGGAAATGACAAAGACCAGAAGAAGGGATAAAAAAAAATGATCTTCGGTTAAACCGATGGCAGTCAAAAAAGCAAGAGATAGGATCCCCATATAGGCCCCGATCATATAGATTTCGCCATGGGCGAAATTGATCAGCTGGAGGATCCCATAGACCATGGTGTAGCCCAATGCAAGCAAGGCATACACAGCACCCAAAGCAAGTCCGTTGACCAACTGCTGAATGAACATTGAGTCAGGAAACCGATGGTCTATCCCACTGAGCGACGGGGACGCATATAGGTTAGGTCAATGAAGGAGGAATAATACTAAATTAATAACCAAAATTTTCTGTATATTACAGTTTTCCCCTTTTCTTTGCAATTAAATCCACTCCAGAAAAAAACTTTATTAATTTAATTTGGGTTTTGGAGTAATCCAGTGAAAAAGAAATACCCAAAAGCGTATAAAGTTTGAGCTGGGGAAAAAAAACCTTATTCGTCATTCCGACGAAAGTGGGAATCCAGTAAAGGATTCTGGGACACACCTTGCCGTAATGACAAAATTTAACCACTCACTTTTACGATTAGCCTTTTTTGTTATTTTGTTATTTTATTTTTTCCTTTATCTACCCTCTAACCTCCAACCCTCCCTCGGGTTGGTTTTTAATTCCCCCCGGGTTTCCAGAACTCTTTAAATTCTCCATTCTCTGTGACCCAAACAATATATTGAGTAAAGACAAGATCTCCTTTGAGATCAAACTGAAGATTTCCTGTGATCCCTTGGGTAGAGGAGGTATGAATGGCTTGGCTAATGCCAAACCCATGGGTTGTTTCAGCCCTTTGAATTCCATTGAGCAATACCTGGGCAGCATCATAGGCATAAATGGAATAGGGTCCAGGTTCACCATAGCGTTCCCGGTACTTTTTCAAAATCTCTTGCACAGAGGGAAGTTTTGTTACATCCGCACTATAGGTCAAATAAGTCCCTTCCGCTGCGTCACCCGCAATATCGATGAAAACCGGGTCAATGACCGCATCTCCCGTTAACATGGGAACGGATAATCCCACTTCTTTTGCCTGTCTGGCAATAAGGCCTGCTTCCGTATAGTACCCCCCAAAAAAATACACTTCCGGTTTTTTGGAAGCCACGGTAGTCAAAACCCCTCGGAAATCTTTGTCTCCCTTAATAATCCCTCCCTCGTAAACCACTTCCACATGGTTACCCAAGGCCTTTTGGAACTCCTCCGCCAAGCCCTGACCATAGGTGGTCTTATCGTGAAGGATGGCCACCTTCTTTGCTTTGAGTTGGGTGAGAATAAATTCGGCGGAAACCTTACCCTGCTGGTCATCCCGCCCAACCACACGGAAAACATTGGTGTAACCCTTTTCAGTAATTTGAGGGTTGGTGGAGGCGGGGGTAATCATCGGAATTTCCTCACGATGATAAATCTCTAATGCGGACATGGTGGAACTGGAATCATAATGGCCTACAACACCAACCACTTTGGAGAAAACCATTTTATGGGCTACGGCTGCAGCTTGTTTTGGGTCTTGCTGATCATCCCCAACCATTAGTTCAATTTTTTTTCCAAGAACCCCTCCCTTTTCGTTCCATTCGGAAACGGCCAATTCCACACCGTTTTTAATATCCTTCCCTTGTTTAGTTTGATTTCCCGTCATGGGACCGGCTACTCCAATCTTAATGGTATCTCCTCCTTTTTTATCACATCCCAAAAAGGAAGAAACCGAAAAGAACAAGAAAAATAGAGAAAATAATAAATTTAAACTTTTCTTCATTTTTGCCCTTTAAATATTGAGTTGGCTCTGGATTCCCGTTTCCACGGGAATGACGATCATTTCTTATTATTTGTAACTCGGGAACTAAAATCCAAATAGACGTTGAAAAAAAACAATTCCTGTCATTCCCGGATGGTTTTATCGGGAATCCAGTGGGTTTAAAAACCTCGAATTGTGGATCCCCCCCCCTTTAAGCATACGGGGAAATGGTTCGCCAGAATGACGCCTGAAGGTAAGTGTCTACCCTATTTATTAAAATTTATCTCATTCTCAGCGACCTCTCCAAGGGTTCGAAAAAATAAACGGATGTTCCTCGCATTTTGTCCTAAATCTCCCTTCCCGATCCGGGAGGCAGAACGGACTTGGACTACGGTCCCTTTGGGATTTTCCTGTAATTGGATGGTTATATCATCGATAAAACGGAAAATCCGTGTGGTGGCTTCCGCCCGGATTTCTCTTTGAGCCGTGTCGGTATTGACCACCCGCCAACGGGGTAGGGATTGAACAGTTTTAACCGCAGATTGAAAAACTTTTTCAATGGAAAGGGAAAAAGATCTAGGCTGTATGTCAGGGTATTCAGGGGTTTTACCCGTTTTGACGACATTAATGACTGGCCAGAACATATCTACCCATTATTGGATCTCTGGATTCCCGTTTCCACGGGAATGACAACCTTATTTTATTAGTAAAATGTTCGGGACCACACACCAGATAGACGTTGAGAAACCCACTTACTGTCTTTCCCAAATGTTTCATCGGGAATCCAGATAGAATTAAATTAAAAGGTCCAGGTCTCCCCGGTTCACTGGAATGAAGGCATAATTACATACTGCTTTGGACACTTTCCATTACTTTTGAAAGAAAGAGGCCAACACTTTTCTGAAGGGTCAGGATGGCAACATGCCGGTCAAAAGACGCGTTGTTAACATCCCGTTCCGCTTCAATTAAAGTCTGGTTCGCATCCAGTAATTCCACATTGGTCACCAAGCCATAGGTAAACTGTTTGGATACCATCTCGTAGTTTTTCTGGGCGAAAAGAACTTGGTCCCTTCTGGATTCCAATTGCCGCGTCACCGCCTCAAGGGTCAGGGAGGCCCTGGTCACTTCCATATCCACCTCCCTTCTGAGTTTGGAGGACTGTAACCGGGCCTGTTCAACATTGGAGCGCGCTTGGGCCAACTCCGCCTTCCGAAGCCCTCCTTCGAACAGGGGAAATTCAAACCGTCCTCCCACCATCCAGCTATCTTGAATAAAGAAACTTGATTTGGGGTGCTGCTCTCTGTACCAATAGGTGGCTTCCAGTGAAAGCGTGGGGAAAAAATTTCCCCGGGCAAACTTTACCCTTTGCTCCGATATTTTTTCCTGCTTCAAACTTCGTATAACGTCATTCCTTTTCTCAATGGCGATTTTTAAAAGGGTGGCGTCATTCACGTTGGGAACATTCGGGATAGGAGGCTCCATCAACTCAAAATTTCCGGGAAGATCCGCCAATATCTGAAGTTCTCGGCGGAGGACCATCAAATCATTTTCCAAGGAAACCAATTCTGCTTGAGCTCCCGCTAATTCCGCCTTTGCCCTGAGGAGAATGGATTCGGTCACCTCTCCCACCCGGAAACGCAGATCGGAAAGTCTTTGATGTTCTTGAAGCCGCTCCACATTGCGCTGATTAGCATCCCGGTTTTTTTGCGCTTTAAGGGCCTCATAAAAAACCTCAGCCGTCCGAAAAAGACTGGATTCAATAGACAATTTAAGGTCCTGTTGTGCCACCTCTATTTCATTTTCCGCAATCCCAATCCCTGCACTGTTTTTTCCTCCGGAGTACAAAGGCTGCTCTAACGTTAAGCGTGCTTCATAGCTATCATGGGGTTGAAGCAGAAACTCACCTCCAGAGGTTCCTAATTTTTTTGGAGAATGATCATATTCAGCGGTCGCTCTTAGCAATGGCAGAACGGTGGACAGAGCGCGTTTTCGTTCCTCTTCCGCATGGAAGATGGACTCCCGGCTAATTTGAATTTCTTCATTTTTCTCAAGCACCCGCTTATAAAGCTCTTCCAGGGTAAACGATTCTGCTTGGGCCATAAAAGAACCTGGGAACAGAAGCCAGATAAAAACCCCTATTAAAAAACCACCCCATTTGGTCATTTTTTCCCCTTTCTTATGTTAATCACAACAACGGCGAATTTTTCTATTTTATTCCTTTAAAAGGTATGAAGGCAAGGGAACCCCTTGTATTTTTCTGACCTCCAAAGGTCCTTGACAGAACGGATGGGTGACTGCTACCTTTCATCGTGGAGGGATATTTCTTTATAAATAGAGGAAATGACAAAAAACGCACTGGTTCTTTTTGCAAAAGCCCCGATTCCGGGAAAAGTAAAAACACGTCTCCTCTCCCACTTTAGCTCCGAGCAGGCCAGCGGACTTTACCAGGCCTTTGTGGAGGACTTGGTCGAGTCTCTTTGCAGCTTACCTTATATCACTCTTTTCCTTTCCTGCCCCCCTCCTATGGATCACCCTTTTTTCTCAAACCTTGCAAAAAAATATCCTTTAACCCAAATAGAACAAAAGGGGGAAGATTTGGGGAAGCGGATGGAGAAAACCTTTATTGATCTTGGAAAAATGGGAATTAAAAAGAGGGTCATTATCGGAGCGGACAGCCCAACGCTGTCTCCTCTCCAAATTCAAGAAGCATTTGAAAAATTAAACGATTACCCTCTTACCCTGGGGCCCAGCCATGATGGCGGATATTACCTGATCGGGATTTCCCGTGAAACCCCACCGATCTTCAGTGAAATCACATGGGGGACCAACCAAGTGATGACCCAAACTCTAAAAAAATTGGGTCATACCACTTTCAAGCCTCACCTCCTTCCTTTTTGGTATGATGTCGATACACCCGAGGATGTTTACTTTCTGAAGGAGCACTTGAATCACCTCAACCAATTAGGGCAAACTATCCCTAAACGGACTAACCAATACCTAGAGAACCTATTGTTAAAAAATTAAAAAGGCCCGGCACCCCTTATTCCATTCCTTAACCCTTCGAATATGACATTAAAATTAATGAATGAAAATAAAACACGGACTTCCTGTTCGGAACCTTTTGGAATTTATATTCATATCCCTTTTTGCCCCGTCCAATGCGATTTCTGCGCTTTTGACACCCATCTGATGGACCGGTCCCTGATTCTCTCCTACATCACAGCAATCAAAAAAGAAATCCACTCCCATCAAACGGACTCTCTTTTAAATGGAAGAAAGATTTCCAGTATCTACTTTGGGGGAGGAACCCCCTCGCTATTGAAACCAACCACCATCAACGAAATTATTTTGGAAATTCAAAACATCTTTGGTTGCACATCCAACTGTGAAATATCGCTGGAGGGTCACCCTTTGACGGTAGATTTAAAAAAACTTCAAGGATTTTTCGGAGCAGGAATTAACCGATTTAGTTTAGGGTTTCAAGCTTTAAGCGATCAGGATCTTTTATCCATCAAAAGAAACCATCGGGCCACGGTGTCTTTCCGCGTGTTCAAAGAAGCCAGAGAAGCCGGTTTTAAAAACATCAGTTGCGATCTCATGTTCGGCCTTCCCGGTCAAAATTTGCCGGGTTGGCAGGAAACACTAGAATCCCTCCTTCAATTAAAACCCGAGCACATTTCTCTCTATGCACTGACGGTCGAGGAGAATACACCCCTTCAAACCGAAATCATGTCCGGAATTACGGGATACCCGCAAGAGGAAGTTCAAATGAAGATGTACGATTGGGCTTGTGGACAATTATCAAAAGATGGGTTTTACCCTTATGAAATCTCCAATTTTTCACAACCGAAATATGAATCAACCCACAACCGCCTCTATTGGCGCCGGGGGGATTATCTTGGAATAGGCTGCAGCGCCCACTCTTCCCTGGGGGAGCACCGTTTTTCAAATGTAAAAACGCCTGAAGCCTATGAACAGGCCATTACTGAAAAAGGGCATGCCGTCATTGAAAGGGAAACCTTATCAACGGAGAGACGTTTTTTAGAAGCCATGGTTTTCGGATTAAGGCAGTATCAGGGAATATCCCTCCCCCAACTTGAGAGGAGATTCTCCTTTTCTACACCCCTTTCCATTAGAAAGTGTGTTGAAAAACTTCAAAAGGATGGCTTAATTTTTTTATCCTCTCCTCTTCATCCTGAAACGGAAAAAACCTTTCGATTAACCCAAAGGGGGGTTCATCTGGCCGATGAGGTGGCCCTTCACCTTCTCGCACACGACGCTCATGGTCGAAATTAAAAACGTCACGAAGGTTTACCAGCAAAACCTAAAGCCGGTAGAAGCGCTAAAAGGAATTTCCCTTTCACTGGATAAAGGTCGATTTATCTCTTTGATGGGCCCCAGCGGGTGCGGGAAAAGCACCCTCATCAACCTTTTGGGAGGCCTGGACTTTCCCACCTCAGGGGAAATTCTGATCGATCAGAAATCTACCGGGCATTTCACGGATGATGACTGGACCTTTTTAAGACGGAAAAAAATCGGAATTGTTTTTCAGTTCTTCCATCTTCTTCCCACACTAACCGCTGTTGAAAATGTTTCTCTTCCACTTTCTCTTCAAGGCCTCTCACATTCTGAAGTTCAACACCGTGCAGAGGAAGCCCTTGCCAGAGTGGGTCTTTCTTCACGTCTTCATCACCGACCCTCAGAACTTTCGGGAGGAGAAATGCAAAGAACGGCTTTGGCCCGGGCCCTTGCTCCCAAACCCCTTCTTCTTCTGGCAGATGAACCCACCGGCAACCTAGATTCAATAATCGGGGCGGAAATCCTCCGTCTTTTTCGCCAAGCAGTGGATGACCTGGGCTGTACACTCCTCATGGCGACCCACAGCAGGGAGGCTTCCCTTCACGCGGACCAAATTATTTCAATGCGAGATGGGAAAATTGAACGGATATCACCTGGGTCAGGAAACACTCTACAAGGGGACTAAAAGGAGATTTCATGGCGGGCCTTCTTCGATTCATCACCCTTCGCCATCTAACCGGTGAGCCCAGCCGTACCTTTTTAACCCTCCTGGGTGTCGCTTTGGGGGTTTCGGTTTTTTTGGCTATTCGTTTGGCAAACCAAAGCGTGGTGGCCTCTTTCCATTCCTCCATGGAATCCGTAACCGGGAAGGCCACTTTACAAATCCGGGGAGAAAGTTTTGGTTTTGACGAAAATGTTATACGAATTGTCCGAAAACAGCCGGGTATTGTTCATTTGGCCCCGGTCATTGAAACATCGGTGGGAATAGAAGAATTTCCCGGGGAAACAATGGTGGTCATCGGAATGGATCCCCTCGAAGAACAACTAATACGAAGTTATACCTTAAACAAAGAGAACGATGAAAGAGATCTCTTCCGCATTCTACTAGAGCCCACCACCTTACTGGTTACCCAAACCTTTGCGGACCGGCATGATTTAAAAATGGAGGATTCACTTACCCTTCTGCTCAATCAGAAGAAACACTCTGTGACCATTAAGGGAATCCTTGAGCCTCTAGGTCCTGCAAAAGCGGAGGGGGGACTTTTAGCCTTTATGGACATTTCATCCGCCCAATGGATTTTTAACAAATTAGGGAAACTGGATCGAATTGATCTCGTAACTAATCCTGATCAGCCGGTTGAACGGGTTCAAAAAATTCTACAAGAGGTTTTACCTAAAAACCTCAGGGTACAAAGACCTGAACGACGGACCGTCCAGGTGGAGGGGATGCTTAAGTCCTTCCAGATGAACCTAACCGTTACAGGGGGAATTGCTTTACTGGTGGCGCTTTTTCTGGTGCACAATACCATGACCATTGCCGTGGCCAAGCGGAGAAAGGAAATCGGACTTTTAAGATCGCTGGGGTGTACGCGAAAACAAATCCTAACCATGATGACACTGGAGGGCCTTCTCCTTGGTTTTTTGGGATCCATTCTCGGGGTCATTCTTGGACTGATCCTGGCCCGATGGACTCTACAAGCCGTTTCTACAACAGTGTCCTCGCTCTATCTTCCCATCCGAGGGGAGACCCTTCACCTTTCCCCTTCTCTCATTTTGGAGGCAATCGGTTTGGGTACGAGCGTCTCTTTTATGGCGGTTCTTTCCCCTGCCATTGAAGCCACCCGGACTCTCCCAAGGGATACCCTCCAATCCGGATTTTTTGAAAAAAAACCGGTTTTTTCAATTGGACCACGGACTCTTTTAGGCCTTTTTCTCATCTTCATCTCCTTACCTCTTGCTTTTTGGGCTCCCTGGGGAGAATATACCGCCAACGGTTATCTCTCCTCCTTTTTCCTTCTGTTAGGAACCCTATTTCTGGTTCCGTTAATGTCATCTCTCCTAAAAAACATTTTAGTAAAAAGTAAAAAAACCACTTCCATCCTTTCATTGGCTTTGATTAACCTTAACGCTTCTTTACAGAGAACCACCAGCGCAACCACCCCACTTTTGGTGGCGTTGGCTTTAATGGTCGGGATTCTTCTAATGGTCCACAGTTTTCGAAATACCGTTGATCGATGGATTCATGACACCATTCGCGCAGATCTAATCGTCGTTTCAAAAACGTGGGATTTGCAGGGATCCGATGCCTCCCTCCCAGAAAACACAGTAGGGTTACTGGAACGGTTGCCCGGGGTAATGGCAGCGGATGGGTACCGGGAAATCCAGACCTACCTCAAAGATGAGCCCATTAACCTGGTGGCTCGGAATTTGGACATTCATAATCGTTTTAGCCAATATCTCTTTTTGGAGGGAGAGTCTTCTTCCATTTTATTGGCGGCCAGTCAGGGAAAGGGGTTTCTTCTTTCCGAAACTCTTTCTAATCGATTTCGCCTTCAAAAGGGAGACCGGATCCGTTTAGATACACCTCAGGGTCTTTTGGACCTTCCCATTCTGGGTGTTTTTTATGACTATTCAACCGATGGAGGCCGGGTCTTAATGGACCGAAGCCTCTATCGCCGTTACTGGCCCCAAGATGACCAGGTTAGTGTGGTGGCCCTTTATCTGGATCCCGAAATACCTTCGGAAATTTTTCGGAAAAATTTAATCACCGCCATTGACGACCAATCCTTTGTCACCATCAATAACCGAGAACTCCGGGAGGGGGTAATGGAGGTTTTTGATCAAACCTTTGCCATTACCTATGCCATGGAGTTGATCGCGGTCATGGTTGGGTTGTTGGGAATATTCAACACACTGCTGACCTCCATCCTTGAGCGTAAAAGGGAATTGGGAATTCTCAGGGCCATCGGGATGAGTCAGAACCAACTGGTCAAAATGATTCTCACAGAGGGGGGGTTGATCGGTTTAACCGGGGCCCTTCTGGGAGGTGGAGCGGGGATCGGGCTCTCCTTGATCTTAATCCAGGTCATCAACAAACAGACTTTCGGGTGGACCATCCATTTTAGTCTTTTCCACCCTTTTCTTTTTGTGGTGTTCGGCTTGGTCCTACTAACCGCTGTGATTGCCAGTCTACTTCCGGCCAAAAAGGCCATAAACATTCACATTGCCCAAGCTGTCCATTATGAATAAAATTTTTTGGATTGTTTTTTTCTCATTCCTCCTTTTATGGAGTTCTCCCACCTTCCAGACAAAGGCATCGGATCCGGTGTTTGAGAAAGCCCTTCCCGGGTATTCTTTTTCATTTCCAGCGGACCATGGGTCTCATCCCTCCTTTCAAACCGAATGGTGGTACTACACCGGCCACCTTGTGACGGAGGATCAAAGGGAATACGGATTCGAGCTCACTTTTTTCCGGTTTGGAATTGACCGCTCATCCAGTCTGGAAAATCCCTCCCGTTGGGCGGTCAAAGAAATCTATATGGCTCATTTTGCAATCTCGGACATTCACCAAACGGAATTTTTTTACGGGGAGAAAATCAGCCGTGAGGCACTGGGAAAAGCGGGGGCAAAAGTTGCCCAACTCTCGGTATGGATTGACGATTGGAGGGTTGAAGAAAAAAAGGGGTTTCATGTTTTGGTCGCAAACCAAAACCTCTGGGGAATCGATTTAAAACTGGCCTCCGATAAACCACCCGTCATCCACGGGGAAAAAGGAGTCAGTCAAAAAGGAAAAAAGCTTGGAGAGGCCTCCCATTACTACTCCCTGACACGGATGAATATCCAAGGAACCCTTCAAAAGAACGGGTTAAAATTTCCCGTCAAAGGAACCGCCTGGATGGACCATGAATTCAGCACCCATTCCATGCCGGAAGACCTGGAAGGATGGGACTGGTTCAGCATCCAATTGGACAATCAATGGGATCTGATGATCTATCAACTCCGGCAAAAAGACGGAACCCCCTCGCCTTTTTCCAGCGGAAGTCTAATTGATCCCCAGGGAAACCGGGTTCCACTTCATCCACAAGATTTTCAGATTCACGTACTCGATCACTGGAAGAGCCCAAAAAACCAAGGGATTTATCCCATGGGGTGGAATGTTGTCCTTCCAGGGAGAAAGATCGATCTGACCATTATACCTTTTTTTAAAGAACAAGAACTCTCGACCCCTGAAAGCACACGGGTAACCTATTGGGAGGGTGCGGTTAAAATTAAAGGAAACTGGAAAGAAAACCCCGTTACGGGGAGAGGATATACCGAACTGACCGGTTATGCAAAAAAAACAAATGTTCCTAAATAACGGTTTTGGAATTCAAATCAACCCATTCCTACCTTCTTGGATGGTCTCTTCCTAATGGTTCTCTTTGGCGCTGCAAACGTTCCATGTTTTTAAGGTCCTGCATCTCACGGCGGAGTTCCTGGCGTCGCTGGATTCCTTGTTGCCCCCGTTTATCCAGTGGACTCATCGGATCTCGTTCAAACCGTCTGTCTTGACCTTTTAATTCCATTTGTCGTTGCTCCAAAAAACGTTCTCGCACCCCTTCTCTCTCTTTCGGCGGCAATTTTTGAAACCGTTCAAGCCGTTTTCTCATTTTTTGCTTTTCTTGGGGAGATAAGGTCTCCCACCGGTTAAACCGGTCTCTTAAAATTTCCTTCCTCTCCTCTGGGAGGTTTTGAAAATGTTTAAATCGGGTTCGAATCTGCTCTTGTCTTTCAAGGGGCAAATTCCGGAATCGTTCAAGTTTGGCACGGAACTTTTTCTTTTCCTCGGGGGTTAAAGATTTCCAAACCTCAAAATTTCTTCGAGCCCGGACCCTATCCTCCGGGGAAAGCTTCTCCCACCGTTCCTTTAGGTTTAATGGGAGGTCCATACTATCTTGTGCCATGGGGTGGAAATCCTGGGAAAATCCGATGGGCGGAAAAGTCCCAATCCATAATAGAATTAGGGCAAGAGGTGTGATCCAACTCTTCATGGCGTCTCCTCCTGATTTTGAGGGTTTCCCTCCGATGGGGTCTCCTTCTCTTCTTGAAAAATTTCCATCATTTCAATCAGTTCAAAATTTAAAAAAAGATCCAAATCCTTCAACATTTCGGATTCCACCCCTTTCTCCTTTTTTTGTTTCGGTGGCTTTTCTTCATTCTTTTTGAGAACTCTTGCCTCATCCGCTACACATGAAACCGGTATCATTCCAATGAAACAAACCAATAAGAAACCCGTCAGACCGAACGTCTTGTTCAGGATCATCCCTCTTCCTTTTCCGCCACATCCTTCTCCCACTCTGTCAAAAGATCTAATTCCTCCAATAGATCCACATTAGAGAAAAATTCTAATTGTTGAACCAATTCGATCTCTTGTTGAAAAGGAATTTCCGCAACCTTCTTTTTTAAACCTTCATCCCGCCAGAAAAGGATTGCCAGGAATACGAACCCGATTAAAACCGCCATGGATAAAACAGGGGCGGGCCGAAGTTGGGGCCAAATGATCCACGGTTCTTTTTTCTTTTGGTTTTCGATACGTTTTCGGACCGTTTGAGAAAAAGTTCCGGCCATATGTTCAGGCATGATTCCATAGGAGTCTTTTTCCGCAAGGGTTAATACTCTCTTCAACCCTTCCCACGATCCCCTGCAATTCTCACACAGGGCAAGATGCCCCTCCACTTCTTGAACTTCAGGGGATTTTAATTCTCCATAGTAATAAAGAACCAGCCGTTCATCCATGTTCTTACAATTCATTCTTCTTCCCCTGAAACAAACCGTTTCAACTGTTTCCGTAGATTTAGCGCCCCTCTGAACAAATGGCTTTTCACGGTTCCCTCGGCTACATTCAATACCAGTGAAATATCCCCAATAGGCATATCCTGGTAATGTCTTAAAATAAAAACCATTCGCTGCATGGGTGGCAAAGAGTCAATACAGGTCCTGATTTTTTCTTTTAGCTCCTGCTGTTCCAGAAGGCGCCCTGGATCAATAGGAGGATTGGGGTGGCTCATCTCCCTCTCCACTGCAACCGGAGACCCCTTCCCTTCTTGAAAAGCGGAAGGGGTCCAGAAAAACCACCGCTTTCTCCAGCGCTGATGATCAATGCAAAGGTTAATCAGAATCCGGCAAAACCAGGTAAAAAAAGTGGCTTTTTTCTCAAACCGACCGATTCCCTGGTAGGCCTTAACGAAGGCCTCTTGGGAAAGATCTTTGGCATCATCCTGGTTTCTAACCATACCCTGCGCAATTCGAAAGGCACTTTCCTGGTACCTTTCCACAAGAGTATCGAAGGCGGACCCATCTCCAGTTTGAACTCTCTGGACCAATTCCTCGTCAGAAAGGGACATATCCACGACTCATTCAGATCACCAATAGCCCACATAGCCTGTAAACCCTCCCATCCTAATGGGATACAGGGTCCCTCCCATGTTCAACAATCAATTTAAATTTGTCAAATCCTCCGGGGCAGAACCCACATGAACCGCCACCAAGATTAAATGGGGATGAAAACGCCTCAAGCTGAAGAACCCTCTGACCTCCACCCTCTGCCCTTCCAATAAGGTTTCAAACATCATCCCCTCATCAAAGGTGGTTTGATGAGTAACCAAAACCCTAATGGGGAGATTCACAGAAGTTTTTTGATCCGTGCTCCAATAAAATCCCGGAATATTCAAACCCAAAATAAAAGTCCCTACCTGAGGGTCTTGAGAATCAGGGTGAATTGAAAGGATTTCCCCAACCACATGGGCCTGCTTTAAACGCTTCACTTTCTTGGCCAGCACCTGAATGGGGTTTGGGTCTTGTGAATCCGGAGTATGGGGAATAATCCGTCCCTTGATAAATACAGGGTCTCCCTCAACAAGATCGGCACAAACCAATGGGGTTCCATCCCAATTCACCAACCGCGCGGAACCGATTTGAACCATAATGGTATTCTCCGGTTCAAGTACAATTTTAGCCAAATGAAGGCGGTATAGTTTCGCCCTGGGGTTCACCACTTGAATGGTATCAGGACAATTGGGTGGACCGGCAATTAATCCTCTAAAATGCTCCGGCTTGATTCTAATTTTCCGTGCAAGCAATTTTCCCGTTGAAGGATCGATTAATCCCGCGACTTTCACCCGCTGGGCATTGGCCAAGTCATTTTCTGAAAGAATTTCCCTCCCAATATGAATCAAAGTGGCCACATCAAAGGAAACGACTTGCTCCGTCAGATCCCTTTTGATCAAAACAAATTCCCGAAGGTTTAAATCCAAATCCTTGATCACGCCATGACGGTGGACATGATCCCGGTGAACCTCAATACTGGTGGCCTGAAGGATCCCTTTTCCGGTGAAATCGCCCACCACTTCTACTTTTTGAAGGACCTCAAGGTCATCAAATAACAAATGATTCCCTGCGGAATCGGTAACAATAGTCTCATCTGTGGTGTAAACCCTCACACTCATATGCCGCCCCAGGCGGAGCAAAAACCTCCTTTCACTATAATTAATGGTCTGAATCACCCCGATGGCATCCACCATATCCAAATTCGGTGTGGAATTATCCTGAATATTAACCAATACCACCGGTCGGATGACATATTTTCCATTTCCCGTTTCATGTATGTGGAGGGAATTTTCCACATCAAAATCCATCTGAATGACCAACTCTTCCCCTTCGAGCACCTGAAAGGACCCTTGTGGAACCAAATCCATTTTCCCCCCCGCCACCAGTGTAATGTCTTCGGGGGAAACGGGAATGCCATCCTCCAAAATGAGATTCGGGTCACTCACATGGAGGCGAATCTTATGATAAACCCCTTCAGGAATATCCGCTTGGGCTAAAAGCATATTCAAGCCATCCAATTCAAGGAGGTCAACCTTAATGGGTTTATCTTCTGGTAAGGGGACTAGAATTTGCCCATCCTCCCCCAAAAAAGCTATTGAGTTGATCGTAATTTCCACACTTTCAAAAGCATCGCTTGGGGCATCCGTCAAGACCACAGTCACTTTTCCAGTAGGATCGGGGGACCCCGTTGAATCCCCTGTACTACTTCCGCAAGCCACCAAAATTAAAGAAATGAGAATGGAACTTAGAAACCCAAAATAACCTTTCATTGAAAACCTCCTTTTTTTGCCTTAAACGATTCGTCATGCAAAAATCCGGTTAATTTAACTGGTTAGACGGTCGAGGCTATAAAGGGTTTACAATAGGTTTTAAAAAATATCTTGCTTTCTTTTTTAAATGAATATTAGTTTTTAAAAACAATGGGATAAGATGTGGACCTTAATTGAAAAAAATTTTAATTGGGGGATTTCAAGGTTTCTCCAAAAAGGGGTTTAGGAAAGGGGTCTAGTCAGGGGGTTAAGAGGAAAAAGGAAGGCAAACAATAAAAACCCCTATTTGGGAGGGCCGGCAAATTCCGATTCTTTCACATGAGCAAAAAGCCATGGGTTTTTTATTGGCTGAATAATCTCCTTAAATTCAATCCCTATAAAAAAGGCATCTTCCCAAGGATCAGAATATACTACCCGGCCGGTTACACTTTCAACAACCGTCTTTCCGGAGGTATTGGTAAACTGAAGCCTGGCGGTCACCTCCCGATTAACCTCCACGATGGACTTGGAATAAAAACCCAATCCGCTTCTGCTGATATCTTTAACATACGCTTCAAAACCACTCATTTCTCCGCGAGGAAAGACTCTAGCCACAGACCTTAATTCGCTCCTTTTATGGAGACGCTGACCATTCTTTGAATAATTAGCCATGGTTCACCCACTTGTTTTTTGGTATGGTTTATTTTCTAAAGAGTTGGAAGAGAGTTTTCAGGAAATGGTTTTCTTTAAAATCTCATGAGATATCTGCTCCGCATGATCAAGAAATCCCAACAATACGAAATGGTCATCCTCATTTAAATCAACAAACTGGACACCTACGGCATACACATCCCCAAGGCCTTTAACCCATCGAACCACCCCATTGGCCACCTCGGGCAGTCTGTCATTTTGATCCCCCATAAATCCTACTTTTAAGAGGATTTCGGAATTCCTCTGAAGGGGTTTTTGTGTATAAAACCCAAGGCCTCCCTTTCCAATACTCCACCCGTATGCCCCAAAACTGGTCTCTTCATTTGGAAAAAATACCTCAATCACAAAAGGAATCCCAGCCCGTATATATCGTCGACTCTCACCCATTTTAAATGATCGGAATTGTTTGTGCTTAAATAGGGGAAACCAATTATTCATTCTACCGCCAATTTGCTAGCTGTCAATAAAAACACGGGTTACCCAATACTCTTCCTCCCTGCCTTGACAAAAAGAGGGGATTAATGGAAAGATGTGCCCATTTCTAAATTCAGGATAGTTATTTTAGAAAAATGAGGAAAACCTTGTGGGAGCCGCTAAATTAGAGAACTATCAAAAAGAACTCCTTCATCTCCTTTTGCAAAAATCCTTTAAATATTCACCAGACCCTATTTTCACCCTCACTTCTGGGAAAAAAAGCTGTTACTATATTGATTGTAAAAAAACCACCCTGGACTCGCAGGGGACATTTTTAATTGGACAGATTTTATTTCACAGGGTAAAAGATCTTCCTGCTAAAGGAATTGGTGGATTGACGTTGGGGGCCGATCCCATCGCAGTATCCGTGGCTCTAACCAGCGCCATTTACAACCAACCGATTTCGGCATTTATTATCCGAAAAGAGCCAAAAAAGCACGGAACCCAACGATGGATTGAAGGGAATGTTCCTGTGGGGTCCAATGTAGTCGTAGTGGAAGATGTGGTCACCACAGGAGGGTCAACGCGAAAGGCCATTGAGGTACTAGAAAAGGAAGGTTATAAAATTCTCCGAGTTTTGGCCCTTGTGGACCGGCAGGAGGGGGGCCGGGAAAACATAGACCAAATGGGACATCACTTGGAAAGTCTTTACACGTTAAAAGATTTAATGCAGGTTTACAACCAGGGTTAAAATCCGCCCGAACCACCCTTTCATTGGATTGGGTCCTAACTATTCCACTTTAATTGCTCGTTGTTGGGCCCTTCCAAGTGTGGTGATGTATACCACAATTTGTTCGGGGTTTATTTGAAGTAATTTATTCACCTCATCATCAAAAAATCCCCCGATCCCGCTGGCCCCTAAACCCAAATGAACAGCAGCCAGATTAAGCCGTTGTCCAATGTGCCCCGCATCTAAATGTAAATACCGGTAGGCACGATCCCCATATTTCTGAACGGCGGCGTTTAGATCCGAGGTATGAATGAACACCACCGCTGCATCCCTTCCCAGTTCCTGGCCTAGGCAGAATTCCAGCGTTTGTTGTCTGAAATCCCCCTTCTGAATCAGGCGAAGCTCCTGACTTCCGGGGGCATAATAATAAATCCCGGGATCCATTTCCACCACTCCGTGAACCACCAGGTAGGTCTCCAGCAGGGAAGGATCAAACACTTGAGGAAGCCCTCGCCCGGTCGCCCCTTCTGCGTTTTTGATCACGGCAGGTTCATAGGCAAATGTTAAAATACTGGAGAGTTCATCTTTCAGGAAAGGTTCACCGGACAAAACCCGAGTCGACCGCCGATTCATAATAATTTTTTCAATATCCTTTTTCCATTCCAAGGGATAGGCTGTAAGGGGTGTTCGAGGCCGGTCACGGTATTTTTCCTCTAACAATTGATCATCGGGCAGTTCCCCCTCCTCAAAGGTTCCTTTTCCAATATAGGAAGCGCGGTGCAATTGCCCTAAAAGCCCTTCCCCCGGTAAACCGTTGGCCTCGTTTTTTTTCTCCGAGGGGTAAACTGAACTTCTTCGAATCTCCGTTCCGAAAAGATTTTCAAACCTGGGAAGCGCCACCAGCATCAATGTACCTTCTTTCTCCTCATCCAACAACAGGAGGTGATTTAATGCTGCATCAAAAAAACCGCTGATAGGATAGACCCCAAAACCCTCTTTAAAAGCATAACAGTTCAGGTTTCCCAAAATATGCCCGGTATCCAATAAAATCCGGCGGTAGGCCCTCTCTTGATAGCGCCAAGAGCTTCGATGAAAAACCGCAGTAAAAATGATTAATAATTGGGCCCGGTCAATGACTTCGTGACCAAAACCATATTCTTTAAATTCTTTCCAAAAGTCTCCCTCCCAGAGAGGAATGAGGGAGTGATCCTTCACTTGAAAATTATAAATGCCATTCTCCAAAGAAGGAAGATCCCGAACTGCAATATACAACTCGGTTGGATAAAGAGCCCCTGCAGAAGGAGCTGCCCGGTAGTATTGAACATTTCCAGGAGCAAACTCCAGCATTCCGGTCACCCCATTGGTAAAATAAAGAAGCCGGGAAATTTGAGCTAAGGTTCCTCCTCCCAATTCCTCCGGAACAGGATTCAATCCTTCACCGGTAAAAGGATTCTTACTAAAAGGAAGATAATGGACCAATTCCACCTTTCGATCGGAATGGATTTCTTTAAAAGGGGTCGGTTGAGAGGCCCAATCCAATTGCCGGGTATCGCGCATTAAATCTGAACGGATATACTTGGTTTCCTGGTGATAAACCTCAGCAAGAGACTTCTTTTTTTTCATAGATTTTTTCCTACCCTAATGAAAAAGTTTGTTGTGTTTAATGTAGTACATTCCAAATTGGACTGTCAACGGTTCCTTGGAATAAAGAGAATATATTTCAAAAAAACGCTAAGGTGAACCAAAAGGTCGCCCCCTTACTTCAACCCTTTTCCCTTTCCATTGGAAAAGTGGGGAAATTTTTAAAATAGTGATATAATTCGGGGTGAATTTAAGCCATCCAAAATTGAATCATCTGATCTTTTTTGAAAGAGATTTTTTTATAACAAGAATAGGAGACAGGCCCCATGGTCTTAAGGCGGAAATTAATCAGTGATCCCATTTATAGAATGGCGAAAAAAAAGTTGCCTCCCATGTCCGAGACCGAACGTGAGGCGATTGAGGCAGGAACAGTGTGGTGGGACGCTGATTTATTTAGCGGAAAACCCAACTGGAATAAACTTCAGTCATTTCCTCCCCCCACCTTATCTCACCGGGAACAGGCCTTTTTAGACGGTCCCGTTGATGAACTCTGCCGGATGTTGGATGATTGGAAAATCAATGAAGAGTTTCACGATCTTCCTCCCGAAGTTTGGAAATTTATAAAAGACCAAGGGTTTTTCGGAATGATCATCCCCAAAGAATTTGGGGGGCTGGATTTTTCCGCACTGGCCCATTCAACGGTTATTGCAAAAATTGTAAGCCGAAGCTTGGTTGCAGCGGTAACGGTAATGGTTCCCAACTCCCTTGGACCTGCAGAACTGCTTCTTCGCTACGGAACAGAAAATCAAAAACAGTTTTATCTGCCCCGTTTGGCCCGAGGGGAAGAGGTTCCCTGCTTTGCCCTAACCTCACCCACAGCCGGAAGCGATGCTGCCTCCTTGACCGATTCGGGGGTGGTATGCCGCGGGGACTTTGAAGGAAAAAAAGATATCTTGGGAATTCGGCTCACCTGGGAAAAACGATATATTACCCTAGCCCCTGTGGCCACGGTGTTAGGGCTTGCTTTTAAACTCTACGATCCCGATCATTTATTGGGTGAAAAGGAAGAGATTGGAATAACCCTGGCCCTGATTCCAACCAAAACACCGGGTGTCACCATTGGGCGAAGACATTCACCTTTAGCTATTTCCTTTATGAACGGCCCTACCAGCGGCCAGGATGTCTTTATTCCCCTGGAATGGATCATTGGAGGGGTTGAGTGGGCCGGTCAGGGTTGGCGGATGCTTATGGACTGCCTTGCATCAGGCCGTGCAATCTCCCTCCCGGCTTTGGGAACTGGTACCGGAATGCTGGCCAGCCGTTCCGTTGGAGCCTACGCGTCCATCCGGAGGCAATTTAAAACCCCTATAGGCCAATTTGAGGGGGTTGAGGAAGCATTGGCCAGAATCGGAGGCTATACCTATCTGATGGATGCAGCCCGTGTTATGACTGCGGGAGCGGTGGATCAGGGTGAGAAACCTTCCGTTATTTCTGCCGTTGTAAAATACCATTTAACCGAAACCATGCGCTGGGTGCTTAATGATGCCATGGATGTTTTAGGGGGAAGAGGAATCGCTTTGGGGCCCCGCAACTTTTTAGGACGGCTTTACCATGCCATTCCAATCAGTATTACCGTTGAGGGGGCCAATATTTTAACACGGAGTCTCATTATTTTCGGACAAGGGGCCATCCGGTGTCATCCTTGGGTTCTCAAGGAAATAAAGGCTCTTTCGGATCCGGATCCGCAACGGGGCTCAAAAAATTTTGATCGCGCTCTGTTCGGTCACGCTGGGTTCTTCATCGGAAATGGATTTCGTTCCTTTTGGCACGCTATCACCGGAGCACGATTAGTCCAGGCCCCCGAAAACCACCCCTCCAAACGGTTTTACCAAAATTTTTCCAGGTTAAGTGCATCGTTTGCTTTGATTGCTGATACGGCGATGATGATTATGGGGGGAACCCTGAAAAGAAAAGAAAGATTATCCGCCCGTTTAGGAGATATACTGAGTTATCTGTACTTGGGTTCGGCCTGTTTAAAACGGTTTGAAGACCAGGGAAGGCCCAAGGAAGATATCCCCTTCCTGGAGTGGGGTTGTGAGACCTGCCTTCACCGGATCCAACAGCGTTTGGATCAGTTAATCCGCTCCTTTCCCAATCGACCCGTAGCCTGGTTACTTCGAATACTGATTTTTCCCTTTGGAAAACCCTTTAAATCCCCCAATGACCGGCAAGTCCAAAGAGTCGCCCGCCTTCTGTTAAAACCCTCCCCTGCCCGCGATCGCTTAACTTCGGGAATATTTGTCTCTACTGATCCCACAGATCCCACGGGACGTCTGGAGGTTGCTCTTATGAAAATGATGGAAGCAGAATCCTCGGAGAAGAAACTCAAAAGCGCCGTGCGAACAGGAAAAATAAAGGGGGCTTATGATTCATCCCTTATGGAAAAGGCCGTTCAACAGGGGGTAATTACAAAAGAAGAAGCGGACTTGATTAACACTGCCGAAGACGCCCGCAGGGATGTCATTATGGTGGACGATTTCCCAAAGGAATACTGGGGAAAACCCAATCCATGACCTGTTTTATTATATTTCCTAAATTTCACCGGAGAAAATTCTGTCCTATCCGATAACTTTTAAATTGGGAATTTTTCTCATAAACATTTAAAAAATTTAACTTTCTCTCCTTTTCTTTACCTTTCTAAAAACCACTAAATCCAAACTTACTTTTTATTTTTCCCTTCTTTAGGTTCCCAAAAAGGCGAGATAGGTTGACATCGATTCGAAGTGAAAATTTAAGGTTTAAATTACCAATGGCGAAATAATGGGAGAGCAAAAAAACGTTTATGAGGGTTTTTCAAAGCTTTAAACTAATTTAAGGAACCGTAGTCGTTGTGGTGGTGGTTGTTGAGGTGGTCGTGGTCGTGGTGGTCGTTGTCGTGGTGGTCGTGGTGGTCGTGGTGGGGGAGGTTGTGGTTGTGGTCGTTGTCGTGGTTGTAGTAGTGGTAGTGGTCGTCGTGGTGGTCGAGGTCGTTGATGTGGTGGAAGTAGTCGTGGTCGTCGTGGTGGTCGTTGTTGTGGTGGATGTAGTCGTGGTAGTGGTCGTTGTTGTGGTGGTGGTCGTAGGGCCTGTATTACCCGGGTCTAAAGATCCAGGATTATTCGTCCCTAATACCGCAGCCCATTTCACCTCATCTGAAGCCGTATTAATTTTGCCATCCCCATTCCCATCGATCTGAACACGAAATGTTGTGGGGGACACAAAAACTAATTTTGCAAGCGTTCCCCCACTCCCCTCTAAATTCAGGACCCCTGATAAAGGATGATCATCTCCCTCATTTATACGTATAACCGTTTCGGTTCTCAAAATGACATACCCTACAACGGGTTGATAAAATTTTCCCGAAATACTCACCTCTTCAAATTTTAACCCCTCTGAATCTTCTTTTTTAGAAATGGAGACCCTATAGTCTTCCAACCAATAGACTGTTTCAAACCTCTCACCGGTTTTCTGATCCGTCCCTCTGATGGAAAGAAATATATTCATCTTCAGGATACGGGAATCCGCATTAAACGTGTTTTCTATTAAACCGGCTGCGGCCCTTGAGGTGTTCTCCGTTTCTCGGGACAAAAATCCAAAGGAAATATTTAAATTTTCTAGATTTCCCGTTGTTAAATCCCCTTCTCCATTAAAATCCACCGTCCCAGAAAAAGTAACTCCATCTTCACAGAAATTTTTATAATCCACAGACCCATTAATCACCCCTGTTTCGTCATCTATGTTTTGAGTGGTAAGGAACTCTCCTCCACAATTGCCCATCCCGGAATCGGATGAAGTTATAACCTTCTGGGGCTTGGTTCCATCAATTTTAAAGAAAGATTGATTCCCTGGGGGAATAATCTCCCCAAAATCTTTAAAGTTTGAGGGGGTTCGGGTTTGAATCAGATCATTATTGCCCCCTCCACTTACTGGAACGAAAGAAAGGACGTTAAATGAAGTACCCACTCTTCCTTCGATATAGGCCAAGACGGAAAAGGGAATGGCATTTTCCAAAGTTATACGGGCTTGTGTTTCGCTCCCAGTGTATTCAATTACTTTACCCCCTCCTCCATCCCCTCCCCCGCTTCCACATGCTGAAAGGAGGGAAACCATCAGGAAGGAACTGATAAAGAGGGATAAATTTTTTACGGTCCAAACCATAAATTTGTTATTTCTTAAAAGGTGAATCAGAAAAGTGGGGTGGTACAAACCAAAAGGAGTTTTTTGTTTTAGGGAGGTTAATCTCCTTCTCAATCTCATAGTATCCAATGGGCCAAGCGGATTTATCCATTCAGAAAAGAACCTTGGGAGAAATGCGATGCAAATCTACCCCTTTCTAAATATAAACAAATAAAAACCAAAATTCCACAAAGGAAAAAAATAAATGGCCTATGGGTAAAAAACCCATGAAATTTGTGAATACTTACAGAGAACCAATTTTTGCCAAAAAAACACAACCAAATGAATTCATGAGAGTTTATTCCAAAACCACACCAAAAACATAAAAGGGTTTTAAGCTTTCACCACTAAATGGGTTTTTAGCTCACCTATCTTCACCCTTTTTATTTCTTGTTTTGAAACAAAAACTTTAGTATGATTTTCCCCATGGGAGCAATTTGTATTACTAATGATTTCAAAGAGATGAGTCTTGCCTCTGCCCAAAAATGGGTTCAGGAACAGGGCTGGCCCCGCTACCGGGCCGAGCAGATATTCGAGTGGATTTATAGAAAAGGCGCCAAAACCTTTTCGGACATGACTAACCTTTCCAAACAAGATCGGGAACACCTTGAGGTCCAATGTGAAATAAGCAGGTTAAAAATTATCAAACACCAAATTTCTCAGGATGGAACCGAAAAATTTCTATTTATCCTCAAAGATAAAAATCAAATCGAAAGCGTTTTAATTCCAGATGAGGACCGACTAACCCTTTGCATCTCAAGCCAGGCGGGGTGTGGCTTGGATTGCCAATTTTGTTTCACTGCGGTAGGGGGCCTTAAGCGAAACCTTAAACCACATGAAATTGTCGATCAGGTTTTGATTGTTAAACAACAACTTTCCGAAAATCGAACGTTGACCAATATTGTTCTGATGGGGATGGGGGAACCCTTGGCTAATTTGGACAACACCTTAGAAGCCATTCAACGAATAACGGACCCCAAGGGTCTCGCGATTTCCCCAAGAAGAATCACTATTTCTACCGTCGGTTTGGTTCCTCAAATTCAAGACCTGGGAAAAAGGGCACCTCAGATCAATCTGGCGGTATCATTAAATGCAACCACCAACGAGCAAAGAAACAGACTGGTTCCCATTAATCAGAGTTACCCTCTGGAAAAACTGCTCCAGGCTTGCAAAGAATTTCCCCTTTCTCCCCGCCGAAGAATATTTTTCGAATATGTTCTATTAAATGGGGTAAATGATTCATTGGAAGATGCCAAACGGCTCGTTCAATTGGTCCGAGGCATCCGTTGCAAAATCAACCTTATTCCCTTTAATGAGTATCCCGGTTCTTTCTTTTCCCGCCCGGCCCAGGAACAGGTCATAAAATTCCAAAACATTTTATTATCCGCAAACCTGACCGCCTTCATTCGAAAAACCAAAGGCCAGGATATTTTGGCGGCATGTGGCCAGCTGGTGGGAAAATCCTCTGACCTCCCTGAACCGATTCCATTGGTTTAATAATTTTATCTCAACCCCGTTATTTTTTGTTTTTCCATCGAGGGAAAACCCTATTGAAAAAAAACGGAGTTCGAATTTTTCATTTTCAATGTTGGGTTTTCTTGACATCAATTTTAGAGTTCTGTTAAGTTAACTGGGATCTCTTCTAATGACAAAACGTCCAATGAAAAACTTTTCAAAATGGCTCATATTACCCGCCCTTTTAATCCTTCTGACCCAAAATACCGCCTTTTCAAACAAAATTTTCACCACCACACTTTCCAACGGGTTAAAGGTGATTTTGCTTGAACAAAATAAAGCCCCCGTTGTCACTTTTCAAATTTGGTATCGTGTGGGGTCCCGAAATGAGGTAACGGGAAAAACCGGGCTTTCCCATCTGACCGAACATTTGATGTTTAAGGGAACTCACAAATACGGAAAGGGGGAATTTTCAAATATTGTGGCAAAAAATGGGGGAACGGAAAACGCTTTCACCTCAAATAATTACACCGCTTACTTCGAAAATCTTTCCAGCGACCGGTTCGAGCTATCCCTGGAACTTGAATCGGATCGAATGGTCAATCTTTTATTGGATCCAAAGGAATTCAATTTGGAGCGTGATGTGGTAAAGGAGGAAAGGCGCCTTCGGGTAGAGGACAACCCCACCAATTTTCTCATTGAGAACCTTTACGCCACGGCTTTTTTGGTTCACCCTTATCATTCCCCGGTCATTGGTTGGATGAGCGATCTTGAGGCCTTAAAACATGAGGATGTGGTCCAACACTACAAACGGTATTATACCCCTCAAAATGCCATTATTGTCATGGTAGGGGATTTCAAATCTCAGGAGGTATTACCCAAAATAAAAGAATATTTTGAAAAAATTCCCCGCAAACCGGATCCTCCAGAGATCCACCTTCCGGAGCCCGAACAGCTTGGAGAGCGGAGAATCACCATTCACAAAGAGGCTCAACTCCCTTTTGTCATTGCCGGGTATCGGGTTTCAAATTTCCAAAATCCTTCCGATTCGTTCGCGCTTTCCATTTTGGCCAATATTTTGACTTCAGGAAAAAGTTCCCGGCTTTACAAAAAGTTGGTTTATGAAAAAGAACTGGCCTTGGACATTGGGGGGGATTATACCGATTTAACCACCGATCCTGAACTGTTCTACCTGTATGGGGTTCTTCACCCTGACACAAAACCAGAAACATTTGAAGCCTCCCTTTATGGGGAATTGGACCGAATCAAAAGAGAGGGGGTCAGTCCTTACGAGGTAGAAAAAGCCAAAAATCAGTTTGAGGCAGCTTTTATTATGGCCCGGGACTCCAACTTTTTCCAGGCCATGCAACTTGGAAAGGTAGAGGCCATCGGTGCCGGAATCCCTTTCTATGAAAGCTATGTGGAGCAAATTCGAAAAGTAAAAAAAGAAGAAATCCAACGGGTTGCGAAAAACTATCTGACCCAAAAAACCCGGACGGTTGGAACCCTAATTCCTGAAAAGCAAAATTAATTAAAGAACGGTTCATGAAAATAAAATGAAATTAAGGGAAACCTCGCGACACCCAATTCAAATCATTCTCATTTTCCAACTCCTTTTATTCTTTGCAATCCCCTCTCAGGCAACGGAAATTATCCCAAAACGGATTCTTTTGCCCAATGGCATGGTCCTTTTACTTGTGGAATCCCATTCCATTCCCATTGTAACCGCCCAGATGACGATTAAGGCGGGATCCCGGTTTGATTCCCCGGACAAGGCGGGACTTGCTCATTTAACAGCTTCATTGTTGCAAAGCGGAACCCAAACCCGTCAGGCCACAGAAATTTCTGATGCCATTGATTTTATCGGAGGAAAACTAACCGTGGAGGCCCACTCCGATTCCTCTTCTGCATTTTTAAAGGTATTGAGAAAGGATGTTGAAACCGGGTTTGATATCCTCTCCGATATCATCCGGAATCCTGCTTTTTCACAAAAAGAATTGGACCGAAAGAAAAGGGAGGTTTTAGGAGAAATCCTTGGGGAAAAAGAAAACCCGGGTTTAGTTGCCCGGAAGGCCTTCAATGAAATTATTTTTTCAAACCATCCCTTTCAATACCCGGTCATAGGTCTTGAAAAAACCCTTTCCAGGATCAAACGAAAAGATGTCATTCAGTTTCATCAATCTTACTACCGGCCAAATAATTCAATGATTGCAATCGTAGGAGACCTAACCGAATCAGAGGCCAGGGGTTTGGTTCGAAAATATTTCGAGAATTGGGAAAAAGGGCCGATAAAACCCCCGGCAATTTTACCCCCTACTCCCTTACACGAAAAAAAGATGCGGATCATTGATCAAGCCGTTACCCAATCCAATATTGTTCTGGGCCATTTAGGGGTTCCAAAAAACCACCCCGACTATCATGCCCTTTTGGTGATGAACTATATCCTGGGTGGGGGAGGTTTTTCCTCAAGGCTGATGACGGAGGTTCGGGACAATCAAGGACTTGCTTACCATATTTCAAGCCGGTTTCAATCTTATTTGGATGTGGGGACGTTCTTAGTGGTCCTTCAAACTAAAAATAGTTCTGCCAATCAAGCCATCCAACAGGTTTTGAGCGAAATCCAGAGAATCCAGACCGAACCGGTTACGGATCGCGAGCTCAAGGAAAGTCGGGCCTTTTTAATGGGTAGTTTCCCCCTTCGCCTGGATACCAGCTCCAAACTTTCAAATTTTTTAACCTCTATAGAATTATACGGACTTGGGTTGGACTATCTGGATCGTTTTCCTAAGATCATTGCATCCATTTCAAAAGAAGATGTTCTTCAAGTGGCTCAAAAATACCTCCAGGCTGACCGATACCTTTTGGTTGCAGTTGCCAATAAAGCCGAAGCGTCAATTCTTTCCCCTGGATTAGGAAAAAACTGAACCTGTGAGTAAGGTTTAAAATATATGAGTTTAAACAAAGATTATTCTAACCTTCAAAAAATCATCGCTGAAATGGGTTCCGTTCTGGTGGCCTATTCTGGTGGAATAGATAGCACCCTGGTTTTAAAGGTTGCTCACGATACCATCGGCCCCAAAGCAGGGGGTGCAACTGCCATCTCCCCTTCCTTGGCCAGGTCTGAATTTGAAGGCGCGGTCAGCATTGCAAAATCCATTGGGGCGACTCATTTTTGGGTCAAAAGCAAACAGCTTCAAAACCCTTCCTATACCCAAAATGACAAAACTCGGTGCTATCATTGCAAACACGACCTTTATGAAAACCTTAGCCTATTTGCAAAAAGAAACGGTTTTTCCCACATTGTAAACGGGACCCATTTAGACGACCTGGGGGACTTCCGCCCCGGGCTCCGGGCAGCAAAGGAATTGGAAATACGATCGCCCTTATTGGAGGCTCAACTCAACAAGGCCCAGGTTAGGGATTTAAGCCAGTGGCTATCTCTTCCTAACTGGAACAAACCGGCTGATGCCTGTCTGGCTTCCCGAATTCCTTATGGTGTGACGGTGACCCAGGGACGCTTAAACCAAATTGAAAAAGCCGAAGATATCATACGGGGGGAAGGGTTTAAGGAATTTCGTGTCCGGTACCACGGAGATATGGTTAGAATAGAAGTCAGTGAGGGTGAAATGCCCCGTTGGGAAAACCCTCTTCTCCGCCTTCAAATTGTCCATGGGTTAAAAAAACTGGGCTTTACCTATATCACTTTGGATTTGGAAGGTTATCGAAAAGGAAGCTTGAATGAGGGGAAAAATTAAAACCCTCATTTTTTTTATTCATCTGACTCCCTTCCTATTTTTTTTCCCGCTTTCTCTCAGCCAAACCCAAGACCCAATCGCCACAGTGATGAATTTTAAAATAACCACCTACCTATCAAACGGCGGCAAAAACGAGAGCCAAGCCAAAATCACAAGGGTAAACAAATCCGTCCGTTTTGAACCTCTTCCCCAGGGAGAGGAATTTCATATTTTTGATTATGATAAACTAATTTCCTACAGGGTCTTCCCAAAAGACCAAATTTACTTTTCTACTAGGATGGACCAAAAAGAATTTTCACGGGCCTACCAGCAGGGAATCCTACCACCTGAAAATTCTTCTCCTCTTCAGGTTCAAAAAATAAAAATAAAGGAAACCTCCCTCAACGGTCACTCTGCAACCCTATATCTCATTGGGAAAAAAGAGGGAACGGAAAGTTCTGCCCTCCACTATTCCTTTGTATGGGAAGCCCCTGGGTTGGGAGGGCTTCCGGTTCGGATCGCAGATACTCAAAGAGATGGGACCACAACCATTATTGATTTTATCAATATTCGGGAAGAAGAAATTAAACTTTCCTTCCTTAAGCCCCCAAAAGACTACCTTCATTTAAACCCTTTCTGATATTCCTGTCTGACTCTAAGGGTTTATTGGAACCAGGGAACATAAAAATGGAACCATTTTTCTCTTAAAATGGAAGGGGGAAACATCCCACCCCCCCAAAAGGGTTTAGTACCAATTAAAGACAATACCTTAGAAAACCAAAACCCAAAAAACCAAATAATTCATAAAAAACAAAGCAATTTTCTCTTTTTTCCCCCCATAATTTAACACGCCGAAAAACGCCCTTACGTTGAGGTATAAGAATTGCAGATTTCCCTATCTTCAAGAAAACCCTAAAAATGATCACGGTTTAACCTCTTGCTAAAATTGGAGGCTTCACATGGGGAAAAAACTAAAGGCGAACGAATCTCAAACTGAAATTCAAAAACTCCTGGAAAAACAGCGAGAAGCATTTTTTTCAGAAGTGAAGGAACGCATTGGAGAAAAGGGAAATTCCGACCAAAACCTCCTGAAAAAACTCAACGATCACGAGAAAAGTTACTTTTTAAAAATGGAAACCGCATTCAAGCGTTTGCAAGAGGGAAAAATCAACATCTGTGAGTCCTGCCAGGGAGAAATCGAATTTCGCAGATTGAAGTTACGGCCCATCAGTACCCTCTGTATAAAGTGTCAAACCCAGAAAGAGGAAAACGAAAAGAATTTTTCACCGCTTGATGAACTCAATGGCGAGGGGTTTTTGTCTGGTTCATTTTTAGGAAGGGGGTGCCGCTCGTAACAGGATAGGTGTAGAAGAAAATACTGGAATCTTTTTTCCCGAAAAACCTTTTTGAGATTAACCCTCACCCTTTGGATAACGTTCTGCCAATTCTTCAAGGGCTTGATCAACCAATCGTCCATGATCTGCCTCGGTCAGGCTGCGTTGCAAAACCCTTTCAGCCGCCAAAAGAATGAGCTGTGCGGTCTCTTCCCGAATTTGCCGACTGGCTTCTAATTTCTCACGATCAATCTCTCGTCGTGCTTCAGCAATCATTCGATCCGTTTCCTGGCGAACACGCCGTTCGTTTTCCTCGGAAATCCGCTGGCTTTCCTTTCGACCGGCCTCCAAAATCGCTTCGGCTTCCTGGTGAGCCTCCCTAAGCTGGCCTTGGTATTGGCCCAGTTGGTTTTGGGCTTCTTTTCGAAGCCTCTCCGCTTCTTCTAAACTCTCCCGAATGGTTCGTTCCCGGAGTTCCAAGGTTTGGACAATGGTGGGTAACCCGTACTTATACAACAGGATTAATAAAATCCCAAAGGACACCAGAGACCAAAAAATCAACGGGGAAAGAAAATGGGTATCAAATTGTGGCATGGTTCAACCTCGAAAAAAGTGGATTAGCGGTTCTGAAAAATTCTTAAGCTTTCCCGAAAATAATAAAAGCAACGACCAGACCGTAAAGGGCAATCGCTTCCACCAAAGCAAAACCGATCCACATATATTTCCCGGTTTTGGCTTCCGCTTCAGGCTGACGTGCAACGGCCTCGATCATCTTTCCAAAAATATATCCGATGCCAATTCCCGCCCCTCCAAACCCGGCGGCTGCCAAACCCATCCCCAAAAGCGCTGCGGCTGATGCTTCCATAATTTAAAACCTCCTCTGGCTTTAATCAGGTTAAAATGCAATGTTGCATGTGCCGCATGGAAATCCCCATGCGAATCACTTGAATAAAACTCCTCATTCCCAATAGTTATTGTCAATTAATGTAACTTGATGGCATCACCAATATACACACAGGCCAAAACAGAAAAAATATAGGCTTGAATAAAAGCAATAAACAATTCCAAAATATAAACTAAAACGCTAAACGTAAAAGGAAGCCAACCTAAATAGAAATTCAAAACAACCGTCAATCCAAACAAAACCGCCAGAACTGTATGCCCCGCAGTCATATTGGCAAAAAGTCTCAATGCAAGGGTAACCGGTCTTGCCAATTGACTAATGACTTCAATAGGGATCATTAGGGGTAGGAGCCAAAGCGGCGTTCCGGATGGAACCAGAATTTTTAAAAACCCTAAACCGTGTATTGAAAACCCTACCACGAGGCTGATCAAATAGACCACAAAAGCAAAGGCCCCTGTCACGATCACCTGGCTGGTCACGGTATAGGACCCTGGAATTAACCCCAGGAGGTTACAAAACAATATGAAAAAGAAAAGGGACGCAATAAAGGGAAGATATTTTTTTCCTTCCTCCCCCATATACTCGCTGGTAATGCCTCGGAGAAAATCCACTGAAATTTCTGCAATACTTTGAATTTTACTGGGAACCAACGCTTTTTTCGCCCCGGCTATTCGGAAAAACAAGAAAATGAGCCCAATGGCCAGCCACATCATAATGACGGCTTTGTTGATAGAAATATCCAATCCAAATAAGGAGAGAGAAATGAAGTTATGAAGTTCAAAATGATGAAGGGGGTTTTCCAATTCCATTATTTTGTTTGATCCCGGTTGACAAAACGATAAACACTTAGCATGCCGGCTACGCCTCCCAACAACAAACCGGCCACCATGATCCAGGGGGACGTATTTAAAAAACGGTCCAAAAAGTAACCTAACCCCCCTCCCACAGCCGTAGACGCCACCAATTCCGCGCCAATTCGGCTGGCAAAACTCAAGCCCTTTCTGAATTCATCCTGCTCGGATTTCATTGCCCCCGCCGTTTGCTTTTCCTCAGATTATCAGGGACATGATAAAAGATTTAATGTACGGAATAGGAAAGCTCCAAGTCAAGGAAAATTTTGAATTTTTGTTTATTCTTGAAATTAATCGACCTGGAAAACCATGCATTTGAGATAGGTGGTTTCTTTAGCTGCAGGCAATGAGGGATGATCCCGGGATTGTCCCCTCGTTTCTAATAGTCTAAGATTTTTTTTTGCCTGGTTAGCCGCTTTTTGTATGGTTTCTTGAAATAAGTCCAAACTCACATGGTGGGAACAGGAAGAGGTGATTAAAAACCCCCCGGATTTTAAGCGGGCCATGGCGTTTCGATTCAATTCCCGATATCCTTTCAATCCTTCCATGATTTTATTTTTCCGTTTGACAAAAGCGGGGGGATCCAAAATGATGCAGTCAAAATGAGACACTTGGTTTTTCTTTTCCTTTAAAAAATCAAAAACGTCAGCCCGAATAAATCGGCACTGCGACTCTAAATTGTTTATTGAAGCATTTCTCAAGGCGGATTGAATGGCCACCTCCGATCCGTCCACTCCGATGACCGATAAGGCACCATAACGGGCAGCCCAGAGCGCCCACCCTCCTCCATAGCAAAATCCATCCAAAACAGATGCCCCTGAAACCAGACCTTTTAAAACCCGGTAATTCTCAAATTGGTCTAGAAAGAGCCCTGTTTTCTGGCCCTCCAGAAGATCCGTTTCAAAGGTCATCCCATTGCGTATAACCCGAATAGGACCGTCAACCTTCCCAAAAACAATTTTTTTCTCCAGGGGAAGCCCTTCCAATTCACGAATGGGGGAATCATTTCTTAAAACGATCCCCTGGGGATCAAAGATCTCTTCTAATATTTGGAGAATGACCTGGGAGAGATTTTCCATTCCCGCGGTTAAATTTTGCATCACCAGAAACTTTCCATACCGATCGACGATTAAACCGGGCAAACCATCGGCTTCACTGAAGATAAGCCTGTAACAATTTTCACTTGGAAATAATTTGCTTCGAAGGTGGGCCGCTTGATGAATCCTTTGGCGAAAAAATTTATCGTCCATCGACTCTTTTGAACGGGTCAGAAGGCGGACCGCAATCAAAGAACGGGGGTTAAAGTACCCTTGCCCGATAAAACATCCGTCAAAACGGCAAATTTCAACAAATGAACCTGGAGGAATTCCTTTGGGAAATTGATCAATTTCATTGCTAAAAACCCAAGGATGCCCCATCAAAATCCGATGCTCTTCCTTCCGCTTTAATCGAAGTGTTTCCATGCTGTAATACCATATAGAAAATTAGAGGTGAGCGCAATCAATCTCTGTGTCTTCTCTCACCAAAGCTCAACTATTTTGTTGACATAGAGCAAAAAGCCGTGTAATCTATGCCCCCTCCATCTAACATATATAATTCCCTTAGAAAAATTTATTGTTGGAATTGCATGAGGAAAGCAAATCAATCCAGGAGGAATAAATATGAATCCCCTTGATTCCGTAAGTGGAACCATCATATCAGGTTTTGTATTAACGCTCATTTTATTTTTTGTGGTTAAAGTGCTCGCCTAAGAAACGCAAAAAGCCTTTCATCAGGTGAGACTAATTTTAACGTTTGGAGGTTACCAATGAATGCAGCCGCACTGGATCTTTTTTTTCGATGGGGGCATTTTCTTTCAGGAATCACTTGGATTGGAATTCTCTACTATTTTAATTTTATTCAAGTCCCTTTTCTAAAGGCGGTTAGTGCCGATGGAAAGGCTGAGGCGTTCAAACATTTGGTCCCCCGGGCTCTTTTATGGTTTCGTTGGTCGGCGTTAGCCACCTGGTTATTTGGTGTATTCCTCCTTGGTTCCCAGGGACGTCTCGGCTCCGCTTTTCTCCTCCAAGGTGAGGATGCGGTGATCGGGATGGGTGCCTGGTTGGGAACCATCATGTTTGTTAATGTCTGGGCCATCATCTGGAGGAACCAAAAAAAGGTTCTGGGAATGGTGCCCGCCACCCCTGAAGAAAAGGCAAAGGCAGGTCGCGTGGCCCTTTTGGCCTCCAGGACAAACACAATGCTCTCTATTCCAATGCTCTTTTTTATGGCCGCCTCCGGACATGCTCCAGCCGGCCTATTTTAGGCTAGGTAATTTTG
>DASWJH010000061.1 GCA_036397255.1 Nitrospiria bacterium | reverse complement strand
GGCCCGATAAAACCATTCGGGAATGACGAACTGGATTTTGCAGGAACCTCTAATACTTCAAAGGCTTCAACCACAGAATGACTTTGACTTGACCCTTGCCCTGTATGGACCTTAAACACTTTTTAACAATTTTTACCCACTCGATTACACGAAGATCCTAAATCCATAAGAGGGTAAGGAAAAATATCTGGAGTTAGAAGAAGTTCATCAATGGGTAAGGCTCGTTCAAAATTATTGCCGTGGTTTTTCACCAAGAGTCAGTTGGATGGTCCGTTTTTTGTTATCTCGGACAATGGTTAATGGAATTCGATCCCCAGGTTTTTTCCCTTTGAGGAACCGAACCAAATCATCTCTAGAAATCATTGATTGACCATCTGCGGCAATAATAATGTCTCCTCCGATGATTAACCGTGTATTTCCCACAACGACCCTAAAAGACCCTCCTTTGATGCCCGCTTGATCAGCAGGGCCACCGCGAACCATTCGTCCCACCAGGACTCCTTGTTTCACAGGAAATTTTAACGCTTGTGAATACTCGGGGGTAAGGGTTTGCATTTCAATTCCAAGCCAGGCATACGCCACATACCCCAGACGCATCAGATCCTGAACCACCCATTTGACGGTATCCACAGGTACGGAAAACCCGACGCCTACGTTTCCACCTGAGGGGGTAAAAATGGCGGTGTTGATCCCGATCATTTTTCCTTCAGAATCCAAAAGGGGGCCCCCGGAATTTCCAGGGTTAATGGCTGCATCCGTTTGAATGACATTCTCCATCTCCACATCGTTTATTTTTAGAAACCGACGGATTGAACTGATAATTCCGGTCGTGAGGGTTTGCTCCAAACCAAACGGGTTTCCGATGGCTAAAACTTTTTGTCCTACCTTGATGTCCGATGAATTTCCAAGGTCAATGGGGCGAAGCCGATCGGGAGGAGCCTGAATTCGGATTATACCCAAATCGGTCGATTCGTCCTTCCCGATTAGGGTGCCCTCCCATTTACTGGAATCCCATAACGTGACCACCAGTTGAGTGGCATCCGCGATGACATGGTGGTTGGTTAGAATATGGCCTTTTTTGTCTAAGACCACCCCCGAACCGTTAGATTCGGTTGCGTACGGGGTGAAAAATAAATCATAATCAACGACGACTGTTGTTATATTCACCACGCTGTTGTGGGTTTTTTCATAAACTGAAATATTAACGGTTTCTTCCGCATCAAACGTTTTGGCGGTTCCCATGATCGGAATCCAATACAACCACCCAACCATTAAAAAAATTTTGAAAAAAGTAAAAGAATTTTTCATCCGTTTTCCCTATCCCAGTTAAAAAACAAAAAAGTGTAACGTGATTAAGCAAAAAGGATTAAACAGCCTAAATTTACTGATGGGGAAAGTCAAGGGATGTTTGAGGGTAAAGCAAGTAAAATTATTCGTTCAAAAAAGGAGGGTATAAGATTAAGTTGAAGTGGTGTTGTCTTCGGGATGAATATGATCATCTTCAAATTTCTGTTTTTCATGATCTTCCCTGGATTTCAGATTTCCAATTTTTTCATGAAATACGTTTTTCAATATTCCAGCCAATTTCTCTTTGGGGTGTTCGTGGCCGAAAGATTCCCTGACCTCGTTTAAAAGATCCTTAATGTGTTTCCCAATGCCATCGGCTGTTTCAAAAGTTTCGGTTTTTGATTGCGAAATTGCTCCTATGATAGATTGCACCAAATCTTTTATGCTGTATAGGGTGATCTGTTCTCCATGGGATTGATTTCTCGAAGAGGGGGGAACTGGGGTTTCCATCGAATTCGAGTTAGCCCCTTAGACAACGGATAGGGCTGCTCTGAGCTCAATGTTTGTTTCAAGACTTTCAATAGTCCCTAAATCAGATTGACCGATGCGCAGAGCAATGGCCAAAGCCTTCTCAACATTTCCCTAAAGAAATTTCGGGCCAGCTTATCAATTTTTTTTAGAATGTTTTGGATGTCCTTAAGCTCTTCCCGATTTAAATCGCCCTTAACGGAAATTGAAAATTCCTTCGTTCGCTCCAGGTTTAAATCAAGGTTTTGAGCGAACCCGGTTTCTTGGGACAACTCTCCCAATTGATTGTAGCTTGCATAGTTCAGGTTCAAAGAGCTTGCTGATGAAAGCGTCACCCTGTCTCCTTCGTCAGTCACAATGGATAGGTCTACATTTTTTTGGTGGGAGAGAGAAACGTGGGAATTGCCCCCGTTGAGAGGCTCATGCTCGAAGGAGGTTAGGTGACTCAGATCAAGATTGGCAAAAAGGGAGCTTGCAATAGGGTTCAATTTGCACTTCCTTATTTCTCTAAGCAGAAGAAACTGTTTCAGTAGTGTTTATCGGAAAAGGAATCAGAGAACTTTAATGGATAACCAGAGTGCCTTTTGCTTGTCAAAAATCCCTGAAATTGGGACTTGCGGCACAAAAAAAATTTCTATACCATAACCTCATTATTTTTTATATAGTAGTGGGGGGTGGAAGGATGTCTCATCTGAAGGGTCAAGTCGGGGTGATTACCGGAGGAAGTAGTGGAATTGGTTTCGCCATTGCCTCTTCCCTGATAAAAGAAGGTATGGGGGTTTTGATTGCCGCCAGGGATGCTCGAAAGCTGAAAAAAGCAGAGGAACAGTTGAAACAAAAAGGGGGTCTGGTTTCTTCTTTTTCCGTTGATGTTTCTCAAAAAAATCAAGTAGAAGATTTATTTAAAAAAGTCAAAAAAGAATTTAACCGGGTCGATTTGTTGGTTAACAGTGCCGGTATTGGAAGACTGAAAACCATTGCGGATGCCACAGAAGAGGATTGGGATCAGGTTTTAGATATTAATTTAAAAGGATCTTTTCTTTGCACAAAAGCCGTATTGCCATTGATGAGACTTCAGCGCTCGGGATATATCATCAATATTAGTTCTCTTGCGGGAAAAATGGGATTTGGCGGTGCTGCGGCATATAGCGCGTCAAAATTTGGTATGGTGGGGTTCACGGAAAGCTTATTGGAGGAAGGGATTGAAGATCACATCAAGGCCACGGTTATCTGTCCGGGGTATGTGGCAACGCCGATGGTCAGAGGGGGCTCTGTTCCCCAAGAGGAAATGATACCCGCGGAGGACATCGGGAAATTGGTGGTAGGCCTTTTATATCTGTCTCCCTTTACCGTGGTCAAGGAAATTGTTGTTCACAGAAAAGGGGCTATTGGAACTTAAACGAATTGAAATCCTAAAAACCTATTTTAACGGTTCCTGTCATTTTCGTTATATTTTTGAAAGGTTGCCCTTTTCTTTTGGCCTTTTTTTCCAGTAAGCCAATTTGTTAAGGGCATTGAGGTAAGCTTTTGCGGAGGCTAGGATGATATCCGTATCAGCTCCTTGTCCAACAACGGTTTTACCACCCTCTTCCAAACGGCAGGTCACTTCCCCCATGGCGTCCGTTCCACCGGTAATTCCTGCCACAATGTAGGAGAGGAGGTGGCTCTGGGTTTGCGTAATAGAAGCAATGATTCGGTAGACGGCGTCTACTGGTCCATCCCCTGTTCCTTTACTGCGGATGGTTTCGTGATTGATTTCCAATTCAACGGTTGCAGTTGGGGTTGCTTTGGTTCCGCTTTCCACATGGATGAATTTTAGAATATAGGTTTCCGGAATTCGGAAGACCTCTTCGGCAACAATCACTTCCAGATCTTCATCGAACACTTCTTTTTTCTGATCCGCCAGTCTTTTAAAACGGTCAAACGCGGCGTTTAAATCTTTATCAGAAAGGTCATGCCCTAATTCTATAAGCCTTTCACGAAAAGCGTGACGTCCAGAATGTTTTCCCAATACCAGTTTATGTTTAGAGAGACCAATTGACTCAGGGGTCATGATTTCATAGGTCCGTTTATCTTTTAGAAGTCCATCTTGGTGGATGCCCGATTCATGGGCAAAAGCGTTTGAACCAACCACTGCTTTATTGGGTTGGACTACAATTCCGCTAATACCACTTACCAATCGGCTGGTTTTATAAATTTCTTCCGTGACAATTTGAGTTTCAGCATCAAAGAATTTTCGGCGGGTCCGGAGAGACATCACCACTTCTTCCAGGGAGGCATTTCCGGCCCGTTCTCCGATTCCGTTAATGGTACATTCCACTTGCCCTGCTCCTTTTGAAACCGCCGCTAAGGAATTGGAAACCGCAAGGCCTAAATCGTTATGGCAATGGACACTGATTACTGCTTGATCGATATTGGGAACGCGGTTAATGATTTGTTCAATTAAATATCCAAACTCCTCGGGAATGGCATAACCTACCGTGTCTGGGATGTTAATGGTGGTGGCCCCGGCTTTAATGGTTGCCTCGATAACCCGGCATAGATAGTCCACTGGGCTCCGAACCGCATCCTCCGCGGAGAATTCCACATCATCGGTATACCTCTTGGCATTTTTAACCGCGGAAACGGCGGCTGCCAGGACTGATTCCTGATCCATCTTAAGTTTTCTCTGAATGTGAATATCGGAGGTGGCGATAAAGGTGTGGATTCGGGGCTTTTCCGCGTATTTAAGGGCTTCCCATGCGCGATCAATGTCATCGGGTTTTGCCCTGGCCAATCCAGCAATGACTGGACCCTTAACCTCTTTTGCAATACTTTTTACCGCTTCAAAGTCATCCTCTGAGGCATATGGGAACCCCCCCTCAATAATATCTACGTTGAGGCGGGCTAGTTGTCGTGCAACCGTAAGTTTTTCTTCCCGGTTCATGCTGGCCCCAGGGCATTGCTCCCCATCCCTCAATGTGGTATCAAAAATCTTAATTGATCTCACGGTTCCTCCAAAACAAAATACTGAAACGCCCCTTATTTCAGTAAAATTTCCTGGTCTTACAGATCCTCAAAAGCGGTTTTTTGGTTTTTTCCTTCTTGTTCCTTGGGCTTCCGCTTTCCTCGGCGATGGACTCGCTGATAAAGTGCGATTAACGGTTTTTCAATGATCCCAGATAAAGTATAAAGCCCAAACAGAAAGAAAAGCAATACTTGGGGTTCTGCAACGACGATGATCAAGAGCAGGACCATGGCCACAAGAACATGAAAGGGTTTCCTGTCGCGAAGGTTGAACCCTTTTAAGCTCCGGTAAGGGATGGAGCTGACCATTAAAAAAGCAAGCCCATAGGTCATCACTAAAATCACCAGGGGCCGAATTTCCTTTCCCATGCTGAGGATATAGTGATCCAAAATGACCAATGTTGCAATCATACAAGCGGCTGAGGGGATGGGTAACCCTAGGAATTTTTTACTCTCTAAAGTGGAAACCTGTACGTTAAAGCGGGCTAATCGCAATGCTCCACAAACGACAAATAAAAATGCAGCCACCCACCCAATTCGGCCATAGGAACTTAATGCCCAGGAATAAATTAAAAGACCCGGGGCCACACCAAAGGAAACCAGATCGGCAAGAGAGTCATATTCCACCCCAAAACGACTAGTGGCCTTGGTGAATCGAGCGGCCATTCCATCCAATGCATCAAATACCGTTGCCACGAGAATGGCAATAGATGCAGAGTGAAAATCTCCATTGAATACTGCAATAATGGCATAAAAACCACTAAAGAGGTTCCCGGTGGTAAAGAAATTGGGAATGAGGTAAACACCTTTTTTCTTGTATTCACGAACTCCCATGTATGGCTCCTAAAATGGTGGCGCCCCCTTTGACCTTTTCACCCAAATTTACTCGCACAACCACTTCTATCGGCAGAAAAAGGTCAACTCGTGAACCAAATCGAATAACCCCAAACCGTTCCCCTTGGGCCATCCGATCCCCTTTCTGAGCCCAGCAGACAATCCTTCGCGCAATCAGCCCGGCAATTTGGATCAATAAAACTTTTTGTCCCTTTGGAGTTTCTAAAACGAGGGCATTTTGTTCGTTTTCTAAAGAGGCCTTCTCCTTTGCTGCGTTGAGAAATTTCCCAGGGTTATAGAAAACCCCCTGGACGGTTGCATGACAGGGAATGCGGTTTACATGGACATTGAACACATTCATGAAAATACTAATTTTCACCGCCTTTTCTTTTAAAAACCGGTCCTCATACAAGGGTTGAATGGCCACAATCCGGCCATCAGCAGGGGAGACAAATAACCCCTCCCCTTGTGGAACGATTCTTCGAGGATTTCGGAAAAAAATAAATTGGTAAAAAAGAGCAATACCCGTAATCAGGGAAAAAATTTTCCATTGAAGTGAAACCCCGATCGCCAGTAACAATAGGAAAACGGCAATAAATGGAAGGCCTTCTTTGGCTACGGGAAGATCATTTCGGCTCCAAATTGGGGGCTTTCTCATTCAACGGTGGCCACTAGTTTTTATCTTTGTCAACCAATTGCTCCTTCTTTAACCAAGGCATCATTCCTCGGAGCTTTGCCCCGATAATTTCGATGGAATGTCCTTCGGTCTTTTTGGTAAGAGCATTGAAAACCGGTCGGTTAGCTCGGTTTTCAAGAATCCATTCTTTCGCAAACTGGCCACTCTGAATTTCGGATAAAATCCGTTTCATTTCTTGCCGGACTTGTTCATTGATCACCCGGGGGCCCCGGGTTAAATCACCGTATTGAGCGGTATTGCTGATGGAATATCTCATATTGGATATTCCCCCCTCATAAATCAGATCTACAATGAGCTTTACTTCGTGGAGGCATTCAAAATAAGCCATTTCAGGGGAGTATCCGGCTTCTACCAGGGTTTCATATCCAGTTGTAATAAGCGCAGTGAGACCACCGCAAAGAACAGACTGTTCCCCGAAGAGGTCTGTTTCTGTTTCTTCCCTGAAATTGGTTTCGATGATCCCCGCCCTTCCCCCTCCAATGGCCCTGGCATAGGCTAAAGCCATTTGTTTTGCATTCTTGGAGGGGTCTTGGTGTATCGCTACCAGCATGGGAACCCCGCTTCCTTTTGAATATTCGGAGCGAACTAAATGGCCTGGGCCTTTGGGTGCAACCATGAAAACATTTAAATCTTTTCGTGGAACAATTTGGCCAAAATGAATGTTGAATCCGTGTGCGAAAGCTAGGTATGACCCTTTTTTTAAATAGGGAGCAATTTCTTTTTGGTACAGGTCTCCTTGAAGTTCATCTGGGACCAAAATCATGAGAATGCCACAACTCTTGGCAGCATCTGAGGTGGTCATCACCTTAAGTCCGGATTTTTCTGCTTTCTCCCATGATTTTCCTTCTCGAAGTCCAACCACGATATCTAGCCCACTATCTTTTAGGTTGTTGGCATGGGCGTGGCCTTGACTGCCATACCCGATAATTCCAATTTTTTTTCCTTTGAGGTGGTTTAAATCCGCATCCTTGTCATAATAGATATTCATATCCTTTTCTTTCCTTTTTCTTGGTTTAATTTAGGCGCGAAGCCTGCGGTCTGCTTCTTTGCTGGAGGAGGTCCTGATCTCTTCACGGGCAATGGCAATTCTCCCCGTTCGGACTAACTCTTTGATCCCTAAAGGACGCAAAAGGTTGATGATGGCCTGAAGTTTTTGTGAATCTCCGGTCAACTCGATGGTGTAGGTGGTTGGGGAGGAATCAACAATACGTGCTCGAAAAATATCGGTGATCCGAAGGGCTTCGGCTCGGTCCTCCGCTCTTGCATTGATTTTGATTAATGCGGTTTCCCTTTCCACATAATCCGCTTCGGACAAATCAATTACCTTTATAACGTCGATTAATTTGTTGAGCTGCTTGATAATTTGCTCCACAATTCGATCATCTCCTTTTGTGACAATGGTCATTAGGGAGACGGCTGGGTCCATTGTCTCTCCGACGGAAATGCTCTCGATGTTAAATCCTCGTCCGCTAAACAGACCTGCCACTCGGGAGAGAACGCCAAATTTATTTTCCACTAAAATTGAAACAATATGCTCCATGGTTTTTCCTTACGGGTTTTAATGAAAGAGGGCCTAAGACGTTAAGATTGAGTCTTGTTTGTTTCCACTGGCGGGAATTTTTTCCTGTTCCTTTTCTTGAGGAGATGGATCTTCAAAGACCATTTCATTAATGGCGGCTCCCGCTGGAACCATGGGGTAACAGTTTTCGGTGGAATCCACATGGAAATCCATCAGAACAGGTTTATTAATGTTTATGCCTTCTTCGATAACCTTTATTACTTCCTCCGGTTTAGTAGCCCGTAGTCCCACGGCGCCATAGGCCTCCGCCAATTTAACATAATCCGGTAAATCCCCTAAATAACTGGAAGAATAGCGGCCTTTATAAAAAAGTTGTTGCCATTGCCGGACCATACCGTGGTAATGGTTGTTAATGATTGCAACTTTAACAGGCAGTTTATTTTGGGTTGCGGTTGCCATCTCCTGAATATTCATTTGTATGCTTCCATCGCCCGCAATATCAATAACCAATTTATCCGGAAAGGCTTTTTGCGCACCGAGGGCTGCGGGGAAACCAAAACCCATTGTGCCTAATCCGCCCGAAGTAATAAATGAACGGGGATGAAGACATTTGAAAAATTGGGCCGCCCACATCTGGTGTTGTCCAACTTCGGTTACGATAATAGCATTTCCCCGGGTAATCTCATAAATTTTATCGATAACAAATTGGGGTTTAATGACATCAGAGGTTTGTTTGTAGGCCAACGGGTGTTCTTTTCTCCAGTCTTCGATTTGGTTAAGCCAGGGTTTTCGAATTTCTTTAAAATCCCCGTTTCCCCGGGCTCTGAGTAGTTTATTTAAATCTTTCAGAACTGTTTTAACATCCCCCACAATCGGAATATCCACGTTTACATTTTTACGAATGGAAGTCGGGTCAATATCAATATGAATCACTTTTGCGTAGGGGATAAACTCCGACACCTTTCCCGTGACACGGTCATCAAACCGAGGCCCAATGGCAAAAACAAGATCTGCGTTGTGTATGGCCATATTTGCCCAATATGTGCCATGCATTCCTAACATTCCGAGAGAAAGGGGGTGAATGCCTGAAAAACACCCCAATCCCATCAGAGTCATGGTGACTGGGATTTGGGTAAGGTCAACCAGCTCTTTTAATTCTTCAGAGGCATTGGAGGCGATAATGCCTCCCCCGGCATAGATAATGGGACGTTTTGCCTTACTAATAGCCTCAACGGCCTGTTTGATCTGCCATTTATTTCCCTGGTAGACCGGATTGTAGCTTCTCAAAAACACTTTGTCAGGGTATTTAAAATCAGTTTGATCCATTACCACATTTTTAGGGAGATCGACTAAAACCGGACCCGGCCGGCCCGTAGTGGCAATATAGAATGCCTCTTTAATGGTTTGGGCCAAATCATTGACATCTTTTACCAAAAAATTGTGTTTGGTGCATGGCCGGCTGATTCCCATGACGTCCGCTTCCTGAAAAGCATCGTTTCCAATGAGGTTGGTGGAGACCTGGCCTGTAAAGACCACCAAGGGGGTTGAATCAATATTGGCATTGGCAAGGGCGGTAATTACATTGGTTGCACCCGGTCCGGAAGTCACTAATACGATGCCGGGTTTCCCGGTTGCCCGGGCATAACCCTCGGCCATATGGGTGGCGCCGGCTTCATGGCGGGCCAAAACCATTTCAATTTCTTTTTCATCATAAAGAGCGTCAAATTCAGGGAGATTCACTCCACCTGGAAGGCCAAAAATGACCTTCACTCCCTCTTTTCTTAAACACTCAATAAAAATTTGTGCACCGGTTAACTTCATAAATAAAATTACCCTTTCCTAATTTGAGGGATGCTGATAAGAATATTTAAAGTTTCTCTGTTTTGCTAAGCCAAACATCCCATTGGAAAACAGATAATCTAAAATAATACAGCCTGGATTTTTACAAAAGCGGGGCTAAGCCTTAATTAGGGTCACATTCAATGTTGCGGTTATTTCCTGATGAACTTTTACGGAAATTGCGGTTTGCCCAAGTTCCTTTAGCGGTTTTTCCAACTGAATTTGCCGTTTGTCAATATTTATTCCTTGTTTAGAAAGTTCCTCCACGAGGTCTTTGGTGGAAACAGAACCGAAGAGCTTTCCTTCTTCCCCGACCTGCACAGGAATGGTGATGGAAATGGCGCTAATGGCAGCTGCCTGCTCATGGGCGCCTTTAAGGTCCTTTTTGAGTTGATCTTGAATAAGCCGTTTTTCATGTTCCATCCGTTTCAGGTTTTTTGGGGTTGCTTCAACAGCCTTGAATCTAGGGAGGAGGAAATTTCGTGCATAGCCCTCTGCAACATTTACCAGATCCCCAGATTTCCCTAAATTTTCAATTTCTTCTTTTAAAATGACTTGTTTCATAATTAGAATTCTTCCCCCAAAGGATGATTTCCACCATTTCCCTAAGAGGAATGAGGATAACAAGGTTACGCCAAATTGTCAATAAAAAACATATGTATAAAAGCCTCTTCTCTTGGGGATAACCCGGAAATTTATGTCCGTTTTAATACTTAATATAAATTGACCAAATTTTGGTTTTTTAAAACCCTAATTTTGGGGCCTTTTACGCAACTGCAACCTATCGGAAAAAAAGGGAAAATGTTGTCTTGACAGCGAATTTATAGGTATGTTAAACTCAAGCTCTTACCTTGTTGGGGGGGAAAGTGCTTCAAATTCCCAATTTGGGTTTTTTAAAGCGGCCTGGAAGGATTTGGTTAATTTTGGAATTGTTTTTTAAAAAAAGCCCAGTGTGGAAGTTAATTTTTTCGAGTGGAGGATGAAAATCTGAAAAAAGGGTGGATGAATTGGACCTTCAAGAGCGTTTAATGGTTGATCTTAAGAAAGGAATGAAAGCCGGAGAGTCATTAAAGGTTTCAGTGATTCGAATGCTTAGGTCTTCTATTAGAAACAAAGAAATTGAAAGGGGTAAGAACCAGACCCTTCCAGACAAAGAAGTTATGGAATTAATTTCAACTGGGATTAAGCAACGGCAGGATGCAATTGAACTGTATATAAAGGGTGGCCGAAGGGATTTAGAAGAAAAAGAAAAGAACGAAATTGAAATTCTAAAATCTTACCTTCCAGCGCCTTTAACGGAAGAAGATCTTCGGAAATTAATTGGTGAAACCCTGAAGGATCTCGGTGCCAATAGTAGCAGCGATTTTGGGATGGCAATGAAGGCGGTTATGCCTAAAGTGGTAGGCAGAGCAGAAGGGGCCGAGGTCAGTAAGTTGGTAAAGGAATTGTTAGGTTAAGGGGAAACATTGAGAAAAGAAGGATTTATATCCGATTCGGTTCTCGAGCAGGTAAGGCAAGGGGCAGATATCCTTGAAGTAATATCTGGGTATTTATCTTTGACGAAAGCGGGTCAGAATTATAAAGGGTTGTGTCCTTTTCATCAGGAGAAGACCCCCTCATTTATAGTAAGTCCTGTAAAACAGATGTTTCATTGTTTTGGTTGCGGAGAAGGCGGGGATATTTTTAAGTTTTTAATGAAAATGGAGTCTGTTTCTTTTTTTAATGCGGTTCAAATCCTTGGGGACCGGTTGGGAATTTCCATCCCTCTTAAAGGAAAAAATGAAAAAACCGTGGAGGAAGGGGAGGAGAAGAAAAAAATTCGAAAGATCCATGATCTGGCTTGTGATTATTATCACGGTCTTCTGTTAAAAAACCCGGGAGCCGAAAAAGCGCGTAACTATTTAAAATCTAGAGGGATTAATGAAGAAATGTGGGTTAATTTTTCCCTTGGGTTTTCTCTCCCCCAATGGTCTGATTTGATGATATATTTAGAAAGGAAGGGGTTTAAAAGGGCTGAGTTGGAACTTGCGGGTTTAGTTTTATCTGGCCAGCACGGGTTCTATGACCGTTTTAGGGGCCGAGTTATCTTTCCCATTTTCGATTCTCAAAACCGAGTGGTAGGGTTTGGGGGAAGGGTTCTTGATGATTCTACGCCGAAGTATTTGAATAGTCCAGAAACAGTCCTTTTTCAGAAAGGGAAACACCTTTACGGGTTTGGGCGGGCTAAGGGGTCGGTTGGGCGTAACCCCTTTATAGTAGTAGAGGGGTATGTGGATGTTATTACGGGCCATCAATTTGGGGTAAACAATATGGTTGGATCTATGGGGACGGCCCTAACTTCCCAGCAGTTACAGCAAATGGGTCGGTTTTCAAAAGAAGTCATTTTGGTTTTTGATTCCGATCTGGCAGGGCAAAAAGCGGCTATGCGTGGGGGTGAGCTCTTCCTGGGTAGTGATTGGAGGGTTCGTGTTGTCTCTTTGCCGGAAGGTGAAGATCCAGATAGTTTCCTGCGGAGGGTGGGAAAGGAAGCTTTTGAAAAACGTTTAGACCAGGGTATCCCATTAATGGAATTTTTAATACAAGGAATTATCGGAAAAAGGAAGGGTCTTAGGATTGAAGAGAAAATTCAAAAGAGTCGGCAGCTCTTCCCATATATAACCAAGCTAACGAGCCAAATCGAACGGAGCCATTACATCAAAAAAATTGCAGAATTCCTGGAAGTTTCGGAGCAGGATTTGATTGTAGAATTTTTTGAATCCTATCCCAAAACAGGGAAAAGAAAACAAACGCCTTATATGCCCAAGGCGCCTACTTTTCAAAAAGATGAAGAAATGATTTGCCATCTTCTACTGCATGGGGAGGTGGAGGCAAAAAGAATACGTGGCATTCTCGAGGGGTTTAGTGACACTGGGTTGAAAAAAATAATAAAGGTTGTTTTAGACATTCAGGATCAATCAGGTTGCGTAGATATTGATCAGGTGGTGAGGCATTTTTCGGGAAAAGAGGAGGAAGAGGGGAAGTTGTTTTCACAGTTGATGGTCCGACCCCTTGAATATGACGATATCCAAAAAACAGCCGAGGATTGTCTTACCTCCATTCGTCGGCGGTGGATTCAGAAACAGTTAGAAAACACCGAAAAAGCGATTGAATCTGCGGAAAAAGAAGGGGATTTGGATGCCGTTCGAAATCTCCAAAAGAATTTTATTTTTTTAAAGCAATCATCTCATTCAGGAACGCCCTATACAAGGCAAGCCGGGGTAGTCTGACTATGTATATGTAAGGAGGGTTCATGTCAAAAGAGGAAAAGTTAGCAGAAGTTAAACAATTGATCTCAATGGGTAAGGAGAAAGGTTTTCTTACCTATGAGGAACTCAACAATGCCCTCCCGGCTGAAATGGTTTCTTCTGAGCAAATCGATAATATCATGATGATGTTTGGTGAAATGGATATTGAAGTGGTGGATTCCGCAGATGAAAGCCGGTACCAACGCATGATGGCAGAATCCGATGAAGAAGTGGAGGAAAGGGAGGAGCTTGAGGAGTTTGAACCTGAGCTGGTAGATGAAGATAAAGAAAAAGAGATTGATTTTACCCCGGGGTTAATCAGTCGGACCGATGATCCCGTTCGACTTTACCTCAGGGAAATGGGCAGCGTTCCGTTGTTGAGTCGTGAAGGAGAAATTGAGATTGCTAAACGGATAGAAGACGGACGTAACGAGGTCTCTTCTGTTATTTTTGGGATGCCGATGACGATTCAGGAAATTATTTCTATCGGCCATAAAGTGAAAAAAGGAAAGGCGGCCATTAAGGAATTTGTCTTCTCTTCGGATGAAGATTTTGAGCAGGAAGTGGTTGAGCCCGATGAAGAAGAAATGGTTTCTAAAACCCTTCCCTTGATCAACGAGGTCAAAAGGCTTTTTGGGCAATATCGGGTTTTATCCGCGAAATGGAATCGGACCCCCAAGGATTCTGCCCGGAAGAAAAACCTGAAATATGAAGTCAAAGAAATGCGGGCTAAAATTGGTGAGAAGATCGAAGCCATTAATATGCAACCCCGTTTTGTTGAAGAGGTTACTCAGCGATTGCGGGAAATGGTTGGCCGGGTAGTGAAATCAGAACGGGAAATCTCACTCTGCAAAAGGCGGACTGGTGTTTCGGAAGATGAGTTAAAGGTGCTATTACGACGTTTCCGAAAGGGAAAAAGAGATTTGGCGGTGGTTAGGCGGAAAACCGGGCTTTCTGAGGAGAAACTGGTGGAAGTTGAACGAATTTATAAAGGGGCAAAGAAAGAGGCCCGTTTAATTGAAACCGAAGCCCAGATTTCAGGGGAGGAATTAAAAGAAGGCATCCGATCCCTTGAGCAAGGGGAACTGAAAGCGAAGATTGCTAAGAGTGAATTGGTTGAAGCCAATCTTCGGCTAGTGGTGAGTATCGCAAAGAAATACAATAACCGGGGACTTCAATTTTTGGATTTGATCCAAGAGGGAAATATTGGGTTAATGAAGGCAGTAGATAAATTTGAGTATCGGAGAGGTTATAAATTCAGTACCTATGCGACCTGGTGGATTCGTCAAGCCATTACCCGGGCCATTGCCGACCAGGCACGGACCATTCGCATTCCGGTGCATATGATTGAGACCATTAATAAGCTGATTCGGACATCCCGATTTCTGGTTCAGGAACTTGGGAGAGAACCAAACCCCGAAGAAATTGCTGAAGAGATGAAACTGCCGTTGGATAAGGTTCGTAAGATTCTCAAAATTGCCAAGGAGCCGATCTCCTTGGAAACGCCAATTGGTGAAGAAGAGGATAGTCACCTGGGTGATTTTATTGAGGATAAGAAGATGATATCTCCCTTGGATTCCGCGATCCGCTATGATCTCCAAAAGCAGATTAATAACGTTCTTCAAACGTTGACTCCGAGAGAAGAAAAAGTGTTGAGAAAACGTTTTGGGATTGGAGAAAGCACGGATCACACATTGGAAGAAGTGGGGCAGGATTTTGAGGTGACTCGGGAGCGAATTCGGCAGATTGAGTCTAAAGCCTTACGGAAACTTCGTCATCCTAGCCGGAGCAAAAAGCTGAAAAGCTTTGTAGAGAATCTATAACGTTACAGAGAATTTTTTTTCCTAAGAGAGAGGGGCCCATAGCTCAGTTGGTAGAGCCACCGGCTCATAACCGGTTAGTCCCTGGTTCGAGCCCAGGTGGGCCCACCGGTCCATCCAGCGTTTCAAATGCAATTGAATATAGGTTGCGGGGCAAACGTTCATGCTTTTACGGAGTTGCGCGTGCTTGAAACACTTCGCTCGTTAATTGAATTACAAGAAATCGATTCCTCCCTTCACACATTCAATGAAAAGATAACCCAACTCCCCATGATGATCGAAAAGGCCAAGGCGTCCTATGAAATTGCCTCACAGGAGGCGGAAAAAGTTCGTCATTTATATGAGGAGACTGGAAAAAAGAGAAAAGATAAGGAGATCCACCTTGAAGGACAAGAGGGAAGATTAAATAAATTAAAGGGCAGAACGAGTGAAATTAAGACCAATAAAGAATACCAAACCCTTCTCTCTGAAATTGAAACCGCGAAACAGGAGAAGAGTAAGGATGAGGATATGCTGTTGGTTTTGATGGAACAACAAGAGGGAATTAAACAAGAGCTCGGGGAGAAGGAAAAAAAACTTTTGCAGGAAAAGAAACATTTTGAAACAGAGAAAAAACGGCTTGAAGAGGAAGTATTGCAGGCGGAAAAAGAGCTGGAGAGATTAGAGAAAGAGCGGGTCGCTTTTTTGGATCAAATACCGGGTGACCTCAAAAAGGAATATTTAAAAATAAAGTCTTTAAGGAAAAACATTGCCGTTGTCCCTATTCGAAGCGGAACCTGTGCCGGTTGTAATATTCATATTCTACCCCAAATGGTGGCGGAGCTAAAAAAGCAGGAAAAGGTTTTAAGTTGTTTGAATTGCAACCGCATATTGTATTGGAAAGATGAAAAATAAGACAAATCCAATGGATATCAGAATTATTTAAACTCGGGATATAGTAGTTTTGTTACCATAATTGAAATCCATATAGGCACTCCATTTCGGTGAGAAAAAAAACTTTCAAAAAGGAGGGATCCACCGTCAACAAAATTCGAATGTATACCGATGGGGCTTCCCGTGGCAATCCCGGTCCGGCGGGAATTGGGGTTTTAATTCAGGACGAAAATGAGCATCCCATCCAAAAGATTCGCCGGTTTTTGGGAAAGGCCACCAATAATGTTGCCGAATATACTGCGCTTATTGATGGGCTGGAAGCCGTAAAGAAACTAAACCCCCGGCATTTGGAAGTTTTCTCGGATTCCGAATTGGTCATTAAACAAATGAAGGGGGAATACCAGGTTAGAAACCCCAATCTTTTTCTTTTGTATCAACGGGCAAGGATCTTAATGAACCACTTTCAGTTTATTCAGTTTTATTCCATTCCTCGGGAGATGAATCGGGCTGCCGATGCCTTGGCCAATGAAGCCATTGATCATGAATTCTCCCGTGTACCAAAGCCGATCAGATGATCGCTGGTTCCAACTGGAACGAGAGGAAAGTCCGAGCTCCACAGGACAAAGTGCTGGGTAACTCCCAGTCCCGGTGACGGGAAGGAAAGTGCAACAGAAAAGATACCGCAGGTGAGCTAGTATTCTCGCACTTAGCTGATTGCTTTGAGCCTGAGGCTATGGGTGCGGGGAAGCAAACCTGTAAGGGTGAAATGGTGAGGTAAGAGCTTACCAGCAGCGGGGTGACCCGTTGGCTTTGCAAACCCCACTTGGAGCAAGACCAAATAGGAGGACGAACAAGAGAACAAACGTTCCCTTGTTAAGGGCGGTCCGTCCAAGGTCCTCGGGTAGGTCGCTTGAGGCTACAGGAGACTGTGGCCCTAGAGAAATGATCATCACCCTGTCAGGGCAGTCCCTTCAGGGTACAGAACTCGGCTTATCGATCGGCTTTGGTTCTTTTTTTTATCCCTTCAATTTTTTCAATTCAACCAGAATTTCTCTTGCGTGATCCTTGGGATCCACTTTTGGAAAAATTTTTCGAATAATTCCGTCAGGGTCAATAATGAAGGTACTTCTGGTGGCCAACCGGGCTCCCATAAATTGGGTCAGAACCCCGTATTGTCGGGTCACTTTAAATTCTGAATCGCTGAGAATTGGGAAATTGAGGTTAAATTTATCAGCAAATTTTTTGTGGGATTTCACTGAATCTACACTAATTCCCAATACGGTTGTATCCAAATGCTGAATTTGAATGAGGTTATCCCTGAAATCGCAGGCCTCCGTTGTACATCCTGGGGTATCATCCTTTGGATAGAAATAAAGGACAACCCAGGATTTCCCTTTATAATTTGAAAGACTGATTTTCTCACCTTTTTGATCGGAAAGGGTAAAATTAGGAGCTGGTTTTCCCTCTCGAATATTCAATTTGAGGGGTTCAGCCGAAGCGATCGATTGCAAAACAAAAATGCTCAACAGAAGAAAGACCCAAGCGGTTCCAAATCTATATTTCATTTCCTTTTTCATTAATTTATTTTCCCTCATTTTGTTTGATCTGGTTATACCACAGAAGGGCGATCAGGGTTTTGCTGTCCACAATTTCTCCCCTAAATACTTTTTGGAAAACTTCTTCAAAGGGAAGGGTGGCTACCTCCAGGAATTCATGGGAATCCGGTTTTGAATGATGGCAGGGGGTTAGATCGTCGGCCAGATAAACCTTAATTTTTCCTGTTGAAAACCCCACCGAATGATAAAAAGAAAATAAAGGATCTAGTTTTTTGGGGGTCATTCCGATTTCTTCTTCGCATTCACGTTCCGCGGTTTTTATGGGGTCCTCCCCGGGCTCAAGAATCCCGGCAGGAATTTCAAGTGTGATCTTTTGAATGGCCACACGAAATTGTCGCACCATGTAAAGTTGCTCGGAAGAAGAAAAGGCCAGAATCCCCACCGCGTCAGGTGTGACCACCACTTCCCTTTTGGTCTCTTTTCCATCGGGGAGTTTGACATGATGCTCCTCGGTTCGTAAATATTTTCCTTGGTAAACGATTTTTTTCCCAATTAATTTTTCTTCTAAGTTCAATTTTTCCCCTTCCAAAATTTAAATACCTTTGTGAAAGTATATAGAATAATTGGTTTTACTTCAAATAAGAAGATTTCAGGTTCTATTCACTTTTGAATCTTGGGGGTGGCCATTACCTCCGAATAGGATTTGGATGGGAATAATTTATAGAAAGGAAACATATAGCTCGGTTTATTGAAACTTCAAAACGTCAAGGACGAACTATTCAATAGTGAAGGTGAAATCATTCTCAGTCAGAAAGAAAAAGTTGCACGAAATAGACGGAGAAATCCGGTTAGAGGGTGAAACGGGTGATGTGATTAATATTAATTGGAACGAAAAACCTGTTCGGTTCTGTGTAGGTTTCAACGGGGAGAGGTGGAATCAAACGGAACCGGAAACCATTTTAGAGGTCACTCAATGGCCAATAATGGGCTGAATTTATTGGAAAAGAGATAACACTTTTTTTATTGAACCTAATAACGAAATGATCAAACTTTCTGAGGGTTCTAAAATATAATATTTTGGGGTGTTGGTGAAAGCCGCTCAGATGTACTATCTGTTTCGATTTCCGAGCCTCGTAGCGGGTGGGCTGAATTCGACAATTTAATGAAAAATTTCCATGCAAATCCGTGTTTTTCTTAGTCATTGCAGCCCCCCCTCGGTTCACCCAAAGCTGTTTCTAGTTTGCAAGTCTCCGGTTGGCGATCTTATATAAAAAGTATGAGACTGCCTCGTTTTTGGTCCTTTTTTGATTGACACCAGCGGAGATCCTCCTCTAGAATGAAAGTTCATTTTTGATCGGTTTTTTTGTAAAAATTCCAATATTTTCAACTACGTAAGGGAGAAAAAACAAAATGGACCCCATCAAAAACTTGTACGCTTCAATGCCTGATAAATTGGCTAAAGCCAGGAAGAAATTCGGAAAACCCCTAACCTTGGCTGAGAAAATTTTGGTTTCTCATGCGGACAATTTTGATACTCAGATATGGGACCGGGGAAAGGCCCAATTGGCCTTGAGGCCGGACCGGGTGGCCATGCAGGATGCCACAGGACAAATGGCTTTATTACAATTTATGCAGGCGGGTAAAAAGCGTGTGGCCGTTCCAAGCACCATCCATTGTGACCATCTGATTCGAGCCCAGACCGGCGCCAAAGAGGATGTGGAGCGGGCAATCAATGAGAATAAAGAGGTCTATAATTTTCTCCGGTCAGCCTCAAAGAAATATGGAATCGGTTTTTGGAAACCCGGTGCGGGTATTATTCACCAGGTGGTTTTAGAGAATTATGGGTTTCCCGGTGGCCTCATGATCGGGACGGATTCCCATACCCCAAATATGGGAGGTTTGGGGATGCTGGCCATTGGGGTTGGTGGAGCGGATGCAGGCGAAGTCATGGCAGGCCTCCCCTGGGAGGTACTTCACCCCAAATTGATCGGGGTAAAACTGACAGGGGCTTTAAAGGGATGGACTGCTCCAAAGGACGTTATTTTGTATTTATGCGGTCTTTTAACCACCAAAGGGGGAACCAATAAAATCGTGGAATATTTTGGTCCAGGTGCGGAATCGATCAGTTGTACTGGGAAAGGGACCATAACCAATATGGGTGCTGAACTCGGGGCAACCACTTCTCTTTTTCCCTTTGATCAACGTATGGCCACTTACCTCAGGGCCACGGAACGCGAGGATGTTGCCAAACTGGCTGAAGCCAATAAAGAGCACCTCGTTGCAGATCCGGAGGTTGCCCTGAAACCGGAGAAGTTTTATGATGAGGTCATTGAAATTGACCTCTCTCAATTGGAACCCCATGTGGTGGGGCCCCATACACCCGACCTGGCCCGGCCCATTTCAAAATTTGCCCAGGAGGTTAAGGAAAAAGGGTATCCCCCCGTATTGAAGTCCGCCTTAATTGGGAGCTGTACCAACTCCTCCTATGAGGATATCGGTAGGGCGGCCTATATTGCGGAGCAGGGATTAAAAGCCGGTTTAAAAGCAAAGACCCGTTTTCTAATTACACCGGGTTCGGAGCGGATTTACCATACGATGAAACGGGATGGGTTTATGGATACCTTTGAGAAAATGGGGGGAACGGTGTTGGCCAATGCCTGCGGCCCTTGCATTGGTCAGTGGAAGCGGGATGATGTTGGGAAGGAGGAAGCCAACTCCATCGTGAGTTCCTTTAACCGGAATTTTCCGGGACGAAATGATGGAAGTAAGGCCACCCTTTCTTTTTTAACCAGCCCTGAAATCGTAACCGCTCTGGCTTTTGCAGGAGAAATCACCTTTGATCCCGTCTCCGGATCCTTAAAAACCGCGGATGGAAAAGAAATTAAATTTAAGCCTCCCGTGGCTGATGAGTTACCGAAGAATGGTTTTGCAAAGGCGGAAGGGGGTTTTGAGCCACCTGCAGGAGAGGGTGAACAGGTAGAAATCGATATTCCAGCCGACAGTCAAAGACTACAGATTTTAAAACCTTTTCCAAAATGGGACGGAAGGGATTTCTCCGATCTTCTCATTCTCGTCAAGGCCAAGGGAAAATGCACAACGGATCATATTTCTCCGGCGGGTCCTTGGTTAAAATTTAGAGGCCATCTTGATAAAATTAGCGACAATATGTTTTTGGGATATACGGACGCATTTTCCGGTGAAACGGGAAAAACCGCCGATGTGCTATCCGGAAAATCGGGACTGACTCCTTCGGAAGTGGCTCGTCACTACAAAGCGGAAGGATTGGGTTCTGTGGTGATTGGAGATGAGAATTATGGTGAAGGAAGCAGCAGGGAACATGCGGCCATGTCCCCCCGTTTCCTTGGGGTAAAGGTTGTGGTCACAAAAAGCTTTGCCAGGATTCATGAGACCAATCTCAAAAAACAGGGGGTTCTTCCTCTCACTTTTGCGGATCCTAAGGACTATGAACAATTTGAGCAGAATGATCGTGTCAGTGTGATCGGGTTGTCCAACCTCGCTCCGGGAAAACCCGTTGAGATTGTTCTTCATAAAGCCGTTGGAAAAGAAGTGAAAATAGCCACAAACCATAGTCTCACCGATCAGCAAATTAAATGGTTTGAGGCCGGCTCAGCCCTCAATGCCTTAGGCTAAGGGTTTCTTACCCGTGTTGTGCTCAATTTTTTTCCTTGGGATAACCGTCTCCTCAGGAATCAAAGAGGGTTATGGGACAAAGACTTTTGTGATTCCCTGTTCTTAGGTGTGATATGTTATATCTAACATTAGAAGAAGCGGTCACGGTGGCCAATGCTTTTGGGGACCTAATCGAGAAGTTGGAAAAGAAAAAGGAAACGGAGTGGAAAAACCGGGACCGAGAAAAATTTAAGGATGAAGTTCTAAATAGCCCAGATCCCCTTTCTTTATTCAGAAAGCAATATGATCTAGCGCTCCTCCCTTTTTCGAAGGAGACCATTCGGGAAGCTCTGGCAATGCTCATTGCGCATCCAGAGGTTGAAGAGGATATGAAATCCCGTTTAAGAGTGGGTTTGCTCTCATTGGATGAGTTTGTGGAATCCCCCTTTCAGGATAAAGTTGAATGATTACCGAAGACTCATTAGCCGCCTATATTAAAAAGGCCATTCCGGATGCAAACGTTTATATTGCTGATAAAACAGGTGTGATGGATCATTTTTTGATTCAGGTAGTATCCGATGTTTTCAAAGGAAAGAATATGTTGGATTGTCATCGACTCGTTTACGGTGCATTGAAGGAGCCTATGCAGGATGGGCGCGTTCATGCGGTTGAAATAAAAACCCAAACCCGCAGTGGGGAATAAAAAGAAGGAGAGAATTTCAATGGGGGAATCAAACGAAGAAGCAATCAAAGAAGAGATTAAAAAAAATAAAATTATCATTTATGGAAAGGGAACCAAGGAGGCTCCAAGATGTGGTTTTACGGTTGAAACCATCGAGTTTTTTAATCGGTTTGGATATCCTTTTGAAGTCGTTGATGTTTTGGAAAATATAGAGAAAAGAAATGCCCTCTCCAAAATGACCAATTGGCCGACCCTTCCCAAGGTGTTTATCAACGGAACGTTTTACGGTGATACAGATGTTTTGGAACCCATGGCAAAAAAGGGAGAATTAGAACCCCTATTGAAAGAAGCTTTTAAGGAAGAAAAATAAAAAAAACCGGAGGGGCTCATTGGAGCCCCTCCCCACTATTTTCTGTTTCTAACTTTGGGCAAGTCTCCCTCCTTTCATTTCCTCCCGTTTTTTTTCTTATTTCTAAATTTAATTTTTTCAGATTTTTGACCAGTTTATGGTGTGAATAAAAATTTTTCTTTTTGGACACTGTTTGATTTTCCGGGGGAATGACCTTTGATAAAAACGCAGTTTGGACACATTTTCCGAATCCGTATTTTAGAGGGATATCGGAATTTTCAGGAGAATATTCTGGTTTATCTCCTTTTTGCCCCTATCGTTTATATCATATTTTTTGTCCTTATGCGCAGGACCCTAGAGGATCTTTCCATTCTCACAACTTTTTTTTCCTCCCAAGATTTTCTTTCTTTTTGGAGAATCTTCTCCGGGTTGCTTTTCCCTCTTAGCACCTTTTATTTTCTGCGCTGGGTGATGATCCATTCCTTTCCCGTTCAAAATTCCGATCTCTTCTTTTTATCACTTCCTATTTCTAAAGGGTTTCGGTTTCATTCCCTGATTTTCGAATTGGGAGTAAAAAATATCCCCCTGGCCTTCCTTTATCTTCTCCTTACAACCTTTCTTTTTGGGAAGGGAGAAAACAATTGGGCTCTTTTCTTGGGTTTTTTGCCAATCCTGAGCCTCGGGTTTTCGTTTGGTCAGCTTTTATTAACCCATCTCATGGTTCGTTTTGGGTGGCTGACATTCCCGCGCATGGTTTTGATTCTGTTTCCTTTTGGTGGGCTAGGATGGTTTTTGGGGCAGTTCATTAAAGAGCAGGATGGTTTTCCCTATTTAACCCTCTTGGTGAGCGCGGGGTTTTTGATTTTAACCTGGTTTTTTTCTTATTTTCTTTTTTCCAACATCAAAGCGGTGAATCTCCAAAAAACTGAGAAATTTTTGCTCACGGAACGGAAACGCTTCTTTCTTTTCCTTGGATATGCCCTCCAATGGATCCCTCAGAGCATCCGGCCCTATATAGTAAGGGACTTTATCTTAACCTTTCGAAGGTTGTCTTCTTCTTTCCTTTTGTATCCCCTGGTGGTTGTGGGTTTGCTCCTGGCTTTTGCCTCTCTTCTTGTAACCGGTTGGACTGCACCCTATCTTTCTTATTGGGTTTGTGCACTTTCCTCTTTTACACTTGCATCGATTACCGTTCCTCTTTTTCGTTCCACATTTCCCTATTTATGGATGGATGCGGTTCATCCGGTTCGACCCATTGACTTTTATTTCGGAAAAATTGTTTTTGGAGTCCTAATTTCCTTTCCGGTTCCCTTTTTAATCATTGGGATCATGGTTGCTTTAGGGGCATATTACCCATTAGGGGGAATCGATCCTCATGGTTTTGGTTTGGGATACCTGTTGTTCCGGTTAAGTGTTTTATCGGTCTGTATATCGGTAATTGTTGCCGGGTTTTTATTTGAGGGTGAGCAAAGACCTGTTTTGCATAAGATCATCACGGGAGTTGTGTCCGTTTTGGCTACCGCTTTATTGGCCGTTCATTGGGCTTTTATTTTTTTGATGCCTGTGGTTATTGGTTATGTCAAGGATTTAGGGCTTTCCCGCTTGAGGCGCATTTACGAGGAATCTTAACCATGTCGGTTGTTGTTGAAGGTGTTCGAAAATCCTATGGTGACAATTTGGTCATCCAAAATCTTTCCTTGTCTGTAAAGGGGGAGGTTTTCGGAATTCTGGGAAATAATGGGGCGGGAAAGTCCACTTTGCTCAAAATGATCACGGGAATTTTACCCCCCGATCAGGGAATGGTTCAGGTGAATGGCTATAATATCCTGAAGGACCCCATTGAGGCCAAGCGGTCGTTGGGATATCTTCCGGAGGACCTTCGTTTATATTCCCGGTTGACCCCTCGTGAAATTTTGGAATTCATTGGCGGGGTAAAAGGTGTGAAAGATCTCCATCAAATTGAACAGGATCTTACCTTTTTTAAAATGAAGGAGAAGCAACATGTTCTGATTCGTGATTTATCCCTGGGAATGAGAAAAAAAGTGGGATTGGTAGCGGCCTTGTTGGGCCATCCCCCAGTGGTTCTTCTGGATGAGCCCTTAAATGGGTTGGATGTGGAAAGTATGGAGCGTTTATCGGATCGTTTGAAGGCTCATGTTCTAGGCGGGGGAACAGTGATCCTTTCCTCTCATAATATGGAGTTTGTGGAAAGAATTTGCCAGCGGGTTGCCATTTTAGTTGGAGGGACCTTTAAGGTGGAGGGGAAACCGGAAGAGTTAAAGAAAAAAAGTGTAGGAGAAACAGGTTCTTTTCACGATTGCTTTTTGTTTTACACTCAAGCTGAAGGGAAGGGCGGTTAACCTTTTATCGCTAACAGCTTTATTTCAGTCATTTCTTCCATGGCATATTTGACCCCCTCCCGGCCACACCCTGAATCTTTGATCCCTCCATAGGGCATGTGATCCACACGGAACATGGGGTATTCATTGATCATAACCCCTCCTACCTCAAGAGATTCATAGGCTTTAAAGATGTGGTTAATATTTTTGGTAAACAGGCCGGCCTGAAGACCAAAGGAGGAGTCATTCACAAGGTGGAAGGCGTCTTCCATATTTTTGTAAGGGGCTACCACAACTACAGGACCAAAGACTTCTTGACAGCTGACCTTTAAGGATTGGGTTGCATCGGTGATCACGGTGGGTTCAATGACATTTCCTTTTCTCCCTCCCCCTGCGAGGATTTTTGCTCCCCCTTGTTTGGCTTCCTGAATCCATTGTTCTACACGGTCCGCAGCTCCCGAATCAATGAGTGGACCCACAACGGTGTGAGGGTCCATGGGATCACCGGTTTTTACCTCTTTCACCTCTCCAAGGAATTTTTTGATAAACGCATCATAAATGGTTTCCTGAACGTAAATCCGCTGAACCGATATGCAGACTTGGCCTGCGTAGGCAAAAGACCCCGAAACAAGGCGTTTGGTTGTCCATTCAAGATCTGCATCCTTATGAACAATGGCCGCAGCGTTTCCTCCTAATTCAAGGGCCACTTTTTTCTTTCCCGCTTTTCCCTTGAGGTACCACCCCACTTTTGCGCTTCCCGTAAAACTGAGCATCTTCATCTGGGCATGGGTGGCCAATGTCTCAGCTTCCGGAACATCACAGGGGGTGACGTTCAGCATTCCAGGGGGTGTCCCTGCTTTTTCTGCAATTTCAGCCAGGAGAAGGGATGTCAACGGGGCCTGGGGAGGGGGTTTGAGGACAATGGAATTTCCAACCGCCAAAGCGGGAGCCACCTTATGAGCCACCAGATTTAAAGGGAAATTAAAAGGGGAAATGGCTGTAATGGGTCCAATGGGAAAACGGCGGGTGAGCAAGGTATACCCATGCCCAACGGGGGTGCGATCAGCGGGAATAAGCTCTCCATTCATCCGCTTTGATTCCTCTGCGGCGATGGTAAACGTGGAGACGGCCCGATCCACTTCTCCCAGAGAAAACTGCAAAGGTTTTCCCGCTTCTAATACGATGGTTTTGGCGATTTCTTCTCTACGTTGATTTATTCCAAACGCTATTTTTTCTAATATTTCCGCCCTTTCGTATGCCGGAGCGGATCGGTTTTTCTCGAAGGCAGTCACCGAGGAGGTGACTGCCTCTTCTATTTCTTTCAAACCCGCTTGTGCAACTTTTGCAATGACCTTGCCACTAAAAGGGTTTCTCACATCAGCATGAGATGAGGTTTGAACCCATTTTCCGTTTATGAAAAGGTCAACATTTTTAGGCATTTTAATCGATCCTTTTAAAAATTTGGGTCTTCGTGTAATCGAGTGGGTAAATTTCGTCATTACCCGTCTGTCCGGCGGGCACTTGCAGGCAGGGGAAAGCGGAAATCCAGGCCCTTCCCGTCATTCCCGCGAAAGCGGGAATCCAGAAGATGTTGATTTTTTGAATCCTGGATTCCTGCCTGCCGGCAGGCGGGCCCGATAAAACCATTCGGGAATGACGAACTGGATTTTGCAGGAACCTCTAATACTTCAAAGGCTTCAACCACAGAATGACTTTGCCTTGACCCTTGCCCTGTATGGACCTTAAACACTTTTTAACAATTTTTACCCACTCG
>DASWJH010000060.1 GCA_036397255.1 Nitrospiria bacterium | reverse complement strand
GGCAGGAGAAAGTTCTTGTTACAGACTTCTGGCTTTTATTGCATTAAAGATGGAGCTGGCTTGGAGGAAAACGCCGGTGGGCAGGGTGAATCATAGATTACACTGGTTCACTAAATTCACACAAAATACTTGACAGTACCTTAAAAGTCAACACTATTCAAAAAAGGTTTTCAACCCTGGGTAGGGAAAAAATTAAAATTTTTGGAAGAGAAATTGTTTAAAACCTTACACCTTGTCGCCGTTCAAATTTTACTCCATCGCACTGATTAACGATCAGCATCGGGGAGATTTCCCCTGATTCTTTAAACCTACCCCGTCAACGCGTCGAGCTTTTTGAGGTCATACCCAAAAAGAGACAAGAGGCTCTCTCCCGCTTTTAAAAGAAGCTCCATGTACTTTTCCCGGTCATAGGAATGATTCGATGTTAATAGAGGATAGGCGCGGGCCCGGCTGGTGGGATCTTTGTCTTCTGCATTCGTAATGATGTATTGGATCGATTCACCGGGATCCAGCTTGATGCCCCTGGCGAGAAGCTCCTGTGCGGCCACGGCCGAAAGCGTGGCCTTCTGATACTGCCTGGGATCTTTGGAAAGATCACGGGAGATAACCAAGTCGCAAAGAGCCACTTGCCCTTCGTGAATCCGCTGCCGATAGTCTCTCAGAATTTCAAGAACATGAGGAATACAGGCTTCATAGTCTTTAAGGGTTTCGGTTCGATTCAACAGATCCATCATGTAAGTCTGCGCCTCTTTAATAATTGCTGGGGTATCCGACCGCCTCACCTCCAATCCCCGAACCTTGACTTTTCCATCCCGAAAAACACCGTAAAAACGGTTGGGCACAGAGAGTGTTGGCTTGGTTTTGGAGGGGAGAAAACCGATCCAACGGTAAATCCCTTCAAAGTTAATCGGAAGCTCCGTTCCATGAGAAATCGCTTTTGCAAGATTTTCGTAGTCCTGCTCCGCTGCACCCGGCTTTTTAAGCCAAAGGGAATCCACGATGGCATGAAGCAGTCGGAACCCCTGGGCTTCGGCAATCTCTTTCGCCCGGAGAAGCATTTCCCGGCTGTACGCCGTCACGCATTCGTGGGCCTCAATGCGACCAAAACGGGCATTTTTATATCCGAGATATCCAAACGAAACCACAAGAAGCCACTTTAGAGCCGTCTGGCGTTGATCATAGCGTTTTTTCTGAACGGGATCCGTGGCTGACTGCAACCGCTTTTTGTAATGGCTTCTCTTTGCAAGGAGAGGCTCCAAGGTCTGAGGCACCAGACCTTTTCGCCGGGTACAGATGGAGTAACCGGTTTCAGGAACGCGATTTTCCGGACAGCAGGAGCAGCCAACCGTCTCGGGCGAGACATTGAACTTCGCCATAATGGCAGGGTACATCGATGCAAAATCAAGTTCCGCTACTTCTTCGTAAAAACCCACAGGTGGGAGGAAGACCAGACCTCCTTTATCGATGGTTAAAAGTTGTTCAGCGGATTTAAACGCTTCCGGCTCTCGCTTTCGCCACGGGATCAGAATCCCCCGACGATAAGCTACTTCTAACTGCATCGATGTGATGCCGGTTCCCGTTGATGTTCTGGCCAAGTGCTGTAGCGGAAGTTTGGTCACCCTGGCCTGCTCAAAAAGCCCTTCCATGCCGGCTTCATGGAGAATAAAGGAATTCTGCCGGTCAATATGACACCGGCCAAACAGGGTTTGCGCTCCGGCATTGTAGACGATACGGCCATAGGAAGCATAGGACCGGGAGCGCTTTCCTGCCATCCGCCTCTCGGCGTCACGGTTCAATGCCAATGGAATCCTTGCTTCATCCGCCATCTGTTGAAGCTGAGGAAAGAGAAATGAATCCCCCCAGTCGGTGAAGACAATATCCGGATCATGCTTCAGCAGGTGGCTGTTGAAAAGTCCCAGGAGTTCCTCCGGATCCTCTGCTTCCAGCAGATAGCCCTCTTGTTCCGCAATCATCTCCAGTTTTCCCCGCCAGCCATGGTTGGGATTGAGTAGCTCCCCTTCCAACTTGAGATGCAGATTGCGCAGCGGGGGAATGCTGTAGTCCAGATCCCATGAGGAATTCAAGGCCTGGATCGATAGAACCTGATTATTTTCATTGAAAACAACGAAACAGAAAACCAAGGGAAAAAGATCCCGTTCATAAAAATAGAGTTGCGTGAGGTTGATGTCACAGTTGTAGAACCTGAGTGCATTTAGGGTCCGGGTGATTCTTTTGACAACATGGGGAAATCCAGAAGGCTGATCAACGATGACCTGAACCACCGGGATGGGTTGACCGCTGAAGAACTCGATGCGCTCAACCTGTTTGGCGATAAGAGGAGTTTTTTCTTCCGAAAGAAGAAGGAAAGCGTTTTGAAGCTCTCGCGTAGGACCATCAAAATAAAAAGAGGGATGAAACGAATCCATTAACCGGACCCGTTGCTGCTCCTCTGTAATGAACCACAGGGTCATCCCATTAGAAGAGGGATAGGCATCCAGAAGCCAGCCTTTAAGCTCTTTTTGCAAACCTTACCTCAAGTTCTTTCACCTTACTTTGTAGAGCAAGACTTGCTTTCCGTTCTTCTAACAGCATGGAAAGGAGCATGGCCGAAAAGGCATCCGTCGGAGCAAAATAAGCACCCGCCTGGGCATGGTAACGGGCATGGGCAAACAATCCTTCAAGAACCGCCTGATCCTCTTTTCGCAAGGCACGCTTGAACTTGCCCCATTCCTCCAGGGCATGATTGATCTGCATGGTAAATGTGGCCAGCGTGCGACCCATCGCATCACCTCCCAGGATACCGTTTCTTTGAAAACGGTAATGTCAAAAAACCCGACGGTTTGCCTCTCGTTCCCTTTGCATCATCTTTCAAGATGAGGGTTTTCTCAGATCGGCATAAAGTAAAAACACGGTCCGCAGATCTAACCGCAATGGATACCAGACCTTTTCTCTTTCCAACCAGCATCGTCGAATCAGGAGCCAGAATGATGATCCGATTTCCCTGATCAGCCAAGGAACGTAGCCAATGAACGACCCGCTGGAGTATCGGAGCCGCCTCCCATAGCGGGACTTCCTCATCCCAAAAACCATCCAGCAACCCAGAGACAAAACACAAACGACTATCACAGGCCCTTAGCTTTCCAGCCAATCGATCCTGAACCACAGCCTCCAGCTGATGGATGGTAAAAGCCCTTGAGATAAAAATACGTTTGAGAAGCCTTCTCGCATCCATCTGAAGTGCCCGGGCCGCCTTGGTGATAAAGGGAAGATCAAACACATTAGCACTATCGATCAATACAACTGCTTCTCCCTCTATTAACCGCCATGTCATCAGATAATGTCCCAGCGCAAACAGACCCTCATGCCCGGTAAACAGGATGAGCTGACCTCGATCACATGCCACGGCCTCTAAGGCTGATGGAATCAGAATCTTGGGCCAGGAAAGTCCTGAATGCTGGATGTCAATATGGAATGGGACAGGTGGTTCATGAACCATGACTGAACTCTGTTCTTAGTGGAACAACCCCCGGGCTCGAATCAAAAAAGAGATTGCTTCCCGCACTACCGGCAGGTGGGCATTTCGCCATGACATTTCTTTTCTAATCAATAGAGATTATTGCTCGGCGTTGCCCACCATTGCCGGATGTTTTGTGTTTGACTCAAAAGCAGGACAGAGGTCACCATCCTCATATTCCCATCTTTTTCCATCAATGGGAGCACCGCCTTGATCAATTAACTGACACCGGTTGCTCATCTTCTCGCGATTGAGCTCCCGCACATGGACACATGTAGGACACGTCCAAAAACGATAGTTTTGTTGAATCATCACCAAACCCTCTTTAGTTTAAAGTCAAAAATCGAACCGTACCCATGACCTTGCCAAGGATACGGAAGTCATCATCTTGTGTTAAAACAAGCGGTGATTGGTCCGGATTTTCCGGCTGCAGAACAACCTTGTTACCGCGATGGAAAAAACGTTTCACCGTGGCTTCATCCCCCAGCAATGCCACAACAATATCCCGATCCTCAGCATGGGGTTGTGATTTCACCAACACATGGTCACCCTCCAAAATTCCCGCGCCGATCATACTGTCACCCTTGACCTTCAACAGAAAGGGATAACGAAAGCGCACCACTGAACGATCAAGTGCAAAGGTTCCTGAGATATTCTCCTGAGCCAGGATCGGCCGACCCGCCGCCACCTGGCCCAGAATCGGAACCGGTATGCTCTGAGGCAAATCCGAAACACCGATCATACGGGCTCCCCTTCCTCGGGTCAGGCAGCCTTTTTCTTCCAATGCATCCAGGTGTTTCTTAACCGCACTGATCCCCTTGATTCGAAAACGTTTGGCAATCTCCCTGAGCGAAGGTGGATACCCTGCCTTGCGAACAAACTCTGCAAGGAACTTCAGAATCTCAAGCTGCCTTTTGGTGGGTTGAGTTTCCATAGGTGAACAAATGTTCACCCACTACTATAAACCAAGGAGTGCAGGGTGTCAAGATGGTTTTCAAATCCCGCCTTTGTTACCTGCCTTCTCCTTCCTTTTGAATCCGATTGAGAGCGTAAACCTTGAAAGAATTTAGATTTCGGAAATAAAAAAACAAAATACTCACAGGAACGGGTTTCATGAAACCGCTTAAGAAATTTTGTAAAGGTTTTCCTGAAAATCGGTGATGTGAATTTTGCTCCCACCTTGACTCCTCCCCTGCTCAATGGTATGGTAGCCTCCACCGATTAACCATCAAAACCAATATGAAAACAACGCGTTCCACACGTCTTTTTCAAAAAGCCCTAAGCTATATCCCTGGAGGAGTGAATAGCCCTGTCCGTGCTTTTCGTTCAGTGGAGGGAAAACCTCTGTTTATCAACCGGGCCAAGGGATGCAAACTCATTGATGAAGATGGCCAGGAATATATTGATTATGTCCTTTCATGGGGACCGATGATCTTGGGGCATGGGCACCCAACCGTTACCCGAGCTCTCAAAAAAGCCATTGATCACGGCACAAGCTTTGGCGCACCTACCTCTAAGGAGGTGGAGCTGGCCCAACGGATCACCCAAGCCTTCCCCTCCATTGAAATGGTCCGGATGGTCAACTCCGGAACGGAAGCTACCCTAAGTGCTTTGAGGCTGGCTCGGGCATGTACTAAACGGGATAAAATTTTAAAATTTGAGGGATGCTACCATGGCCATGGAGATAGTCTTTTAGTGAAGGCGGGCTCGGGAGCAGCCACATACGGAATCCCTGATAGCCCGGGAGTTCCGGAAAGCCTTGCTCAACTTACCCTCACCGCTCCTTTTAATGACCTAAAAACCGTGCAAAGACTTTTTGAGCAGGAAGGTTCATCCATTGCAGCGGTTATCGTAGAACCGGTAGCCGGTAACATGGGAGTGATTCCGCCAGCAGAAGGGTTTCTGGAAGGGTTGCGAAACCTCACCCGTGAGTGGGGAAGCCTATTAATCTTTGATGAGGTCATGACGGGGTTCCGGGTTGCTTTTGGAGGCGCACAATCCCTCTATCACATCCGGCCGGATCTTACTTGTCTGGGTAAAATCATTGGAGGAGGTCTTCCGGTAGGAGCCTATGGAGGACGACGGGAAATTATGGAATATGTGGCCCCTTCCGGGCCCGTCTACCAAGCCGGGACACTTTCAGGAAATCCCATTGCTGTTACAGCGGGAATCGAAACCCTCAAACAACTCGCACTGAAACGAAACTACCGCACCTTAGAGACTCGGTCTAAGCAACTGGACAAGGGACTGCGTGAAGCAGCAAAAAAAGCGGCTATTCCCATCCAATTAAACCGTGTCGGTTCCATGCTCTCTGTCTTTTTCACCAAAGAACCGGTGATTGACTACCGCACCGCAAGGCGTTCCGATACCAAGGCTTTTAACTGTTTTTTCTGGGCAATGCTTTCCCAAGGGATCTATTTACCACCCTCCCAATTTGAAGCCTTTTTTCTTTCACTTGCTCATTCGGAACGTGCGATTGAAAAAACCGTAAACGCCGCCCAAAAGGCTTTTCAATCTCTAAGAGAGTAGGTCATAAAAACCAACCCTTTGAAAAAAATACCCGTTCTTGACAGGAAAAACGGTCCAGCGATATGATGAGTTTGCCATTCCCGAAAAGGAGGAGCCCGTGAAGGAAAGGATCCAACAAAATTTCCAGGAAAGTATCGCAACCAAACAAAGTTTTTTGGCTTCTCATTTAGATAAAATCATAGAGGTGACGGACAAAATGGTTTCTGTCTTGGAGAGAGGAGGAAAAGTCCTTTTTTTTGGAAACGGCGGGTCGGCTTGTGATGCATCTCATCTCGCAGGAGAATTAGTCAACCGTTTTTATCTCGACCGAAAGGGTTTAGCGGGACTTTCTCTTACAACCGATATGTCTGTTATCACCAGCATCAGTAACGACTACCACTATCATGAAATTTTTGCCCGGCAAATTGAATCTCTGGGAAAAGAAGGCGACATGGCCATCGCCATTAGTACCAGTGGAAATTCCGCAAACGTGATACGCGGGGTTGAAATGGCCAAGTCCATGGGGTTAATCACCGTGGGGTTTACGGGAGGAAACGGAGGAAAGCTGGCTCCCATAGCAGACGTGGCTTTTATCGTTCCCTCCAAAGTGACCCCTCGAATTCAGGAAACCCACATCACCCTGGGTCATGTCATCTGTGAACTGGTGGAGGAGAGGCTCTGCAAACCAAAAACATGAAAAAACCTAACCGTTCCCTGCCTTGGGAGAAGATTAAAACCTACTCCTTAAAAACCCGTAAAAATAAAGTTCATTTTAAAGATGCCGCAACACCGTATACCCCAGGGTCTCCCTTTCATTCTTTCTTAAAATCCCTCCCCAATTTTCTTTCCGTTCAAGATTTTAGGTCTGTAGTGGATTCTCTGGTCAAAGCCCATCGAGGTCAACGGTTGGTCCTTTTTGGAATAGGCTCCCATGTCATTAAAGTAGGTTTAAGCCCACTCCTGATCGATTTGATGGAACGGGGAATCATCAATGGTATTGCCATGAACGGTTCAGGCATTATTCATGACTTTGAAATGGCCTATTTGGGGCAAACCTCGGAAGATGTGGACAAAGAGATCAATCAGGGAACCTTTGGAATGGCGGAAGAAACGGGGCGGATCCTCAACCAAACCATTGAAGAGGGAATGAAAAAAGGAGTGGGTTTGGGTGAGGCGGTTGGACAGCGCATCCTGAATGAAAAGTTCACCCATTATCGAAAGAGTATCCTTGCCAACGGTGTTCGACTCGGAATTCCGGTGACCATTCATGTGGCAATGGGAACGGACATCATTCATATGCATCCCACCGTCAACGGAGCGGCCATTGGTCAAACCTCACTTCAAGATTTCAGAATTTTTACTTCCTTGGTATCCCAATTGGAAGGGGGAGTTTACTTAAATATTGGATCCGCCGTTCTCCTGCCCGAGGTTTTTCTTAAATCGATCACCATTGCACGGAATCTGGGGTACCCCCTTAAGCGGTTTACCACGGTTAACATGGATTTTTTTCAACATTACCGCCCGCTGACCAACGTCGTTAAACGTCCGACTCAAAAAGGGGGAAAAGGATATTCTTTGACAGGCCACCATGAAATTATGGTTCCCCTTCTGGCTGCAGCTTTACTTGAAACCCTACATCCGACTAAAAAAAGGCGGCCCCAGTCCCCCTCAAAACATTCGCCTACGCCTTAATGGGTTCCATGGTCGATAAAATTAAAAAAGAGAAAGATCTCCTTGGGGTGATCCACCAATTAAAGCAGGAGGGGAGGAAAATTGTGATGACCAATGGATGTTTTGATCTCATTCATGTAGGTCATGTACGATATCTTCAGGAAGCCAAACACCAAGGAGACGTTCTGATCGTGGCCCTGAATACCGATCAATCCGCACGGTCCCTGAAAGGACCTCAACGCCCTATCGTTCCAGAGGATGAGAGAGCGGAAATTCTTGCGGCTCTGGCCTGTGTGGATTATGTTATTCTATTTGATGAACCCACTCCCCTGAGGTTGATTGAAAAACTTATCCCCCACGTTTTGGTAAAAGGAGGGGACTGGCAGACCCACCGAATCGTAGGCGCCCAAGTCGTCGAAAACTCTGGAGGAAAAGTATTGTCGATTCCCATGACCCCGGGCCGATCGACCTCAAACCTAATTGAAAAAATTCTTCAAATGTATCAGTAGGGACTTTTCGTGTCACAACCTCTTTTTAATTTTCCGTTCCAACAACCCATCCCATCTTTTTTATCTATTAAAGAAGCCCTAAAAAAAGGAAACGTTCCGATCCAAATATCCGGATTTGGGGGATCCAGCAACAAAGCCTTTTGGGTAACTCTGCTTTACAAAACCACCCCACAAAGCCTGCTTCTGGTCACCGAATCCATGGAAGAAGCACAATCGTTGTTCTTCGATCTTCAATTTTTTGCTGACCTATTCAAAGAAGATAAGGACTCGATCCGTCTCTTTCCTGGGGGGGAAACCCTTCCCTATGAAAAAAACTCCCCTTCCTTGGAATGCCGAATAACCCGAATGGAAACTTTATATCACCTATTGGGACAAAACCGTTCCATCGTCATCACCACCATACCTTCTTTGTGTCAAGGAACTCTTCCCCGGAGGGTTTTCGAAACAGGCCTTTTTCCCATTCGGGTTCACGACTCTTTTCCCCAAGAAACCCTTCTCTCTCACCTGGAAGAACTGGGTTACGTTATTAGCACAACGGTTCATCAAATTGGGGAATGTGCCGTTCGAGGAGGTATTATCGACATTTTTACTCCTGCATTTAAAAACCCCATCCGTTTAGAATACTGGGATGATACCATCGATTCCATTCGTGTGTTTGACCCGGTGACCCAACGCTCCACCGAAACCATCCCATCCGCTAAAATTATTCCGATCCGCGAACTCCTCCTTAAAAAGGAATACCTTCAAGACGGATGGGAGGAATTCAATAAAAGGGGCCATTCTCTGGGACTTTCCCCCTACCAGATCGAATTGCAATGGAACCACCTTATCCAAAAACCCCCTCGACCGGGGTTGGAAATTCTTGCTCCTTTCCTGACCCCCTTAAAAACCCTTTTTGATTTTATGCCGGGAGATTGCCTGGTTCTATGGGATGAATGGACCCAATTGGAAAAACAAACCGAAGATTTTTTCCATGAAGCCAATAAGGCCTATCAGGCCCTCCTCCAAGAAGGCCTGGTACTTCCGTTACCTGAGGAGCTTTTTCATCAGCCCCTGGCCCAATTGAGTTCCCAACACACACAATTGTATCTAGAGAGTATTTCACTCTCCTCCGGCAGGGCAAAGACCAGCCTCTCCACTGAATTTCGATCAACGCAAAGCCTGGGGTTTCAGCAAAAAGGAGCCTCTTTCTCCACCCAATTAGAACGGCTCCAGGCTTTTAGGGGAAAAAATCTTTGCTTGTTGGTTTGCAGAACGCCAACCCAACAGAAACGTCTTCGGGAACTTTTTGCAGAAAACCATCTCCCCACCCTCTCGGTTGATTCATCCGATCAAGAAAATCTTTTTTCCCAAAAAGAACAAAACCCATCCCCTTCCTTTTCATACAACACCGGTTCAAAACTCCCCCCTCCCACCCCATTTCCTCTGGTTCTTCTGATGGGAGACCTATCCAATGGTTTTTTGGCCCCCCAGGAAAGCCTTTTGGTAATCACAGAGGAAGAATTTTTAGGACACCGAGTCAAGCATCGGCCCACATCAAAAAGCAAACTCTCTCCCTTCCTGCCAGCCCTTGAAGAATTAGAACCCCGGGACTGGGTAGTTCATCTTCAACATGGAATCGGTCAATATATTGGGTTGGAGCGCTTAAATATTCAGGGAATTCAAAAAGAATTTATGCTGATTCAATACGCAGGCAAGGACAAACTCTACGTACCGCTAGAACACCTGGATCAGGTTCAGCCTTATTCCGGGGTGGAAGGGGCTTCCCCTCAAATGGATCGGTTGGGAGGAACCACCTGGGCAAAAACCAAACAAAAGGTGAAACGGGAACTTGAGGAAATGGCAGAAGAGTTGTTACAACTTTATGCAACCCGGGAAATTACAGAGGGATATACTTATCCTCCGGACACAACATTATCCAGAGAATTCGAATCCACCTTTGAATATGAAGAAACCCCGGATCAGCTCCGCGCCATTCAGGATGTCAAAAAGGATTTGGAACGGGACCGGCCCATGGATCGGTTGATCTGCGGGGATGTGGGTTATGGAAAAACCGAAGTGGCTCTTCGGGCGGCATTCAAGGCGGTGGAGGAAAGTAAACAGGTAGCAGTGTTGGCCCCGACCACTCTTTTGGCACATCAACATTTTCAAACCTTTACCCAGCGGTTCAACGCTTTTCCCGTTCGTGTAGAAATGCTCAGCCGGTTCCGCTCTCCGCGAGAACAGAAAGAAATAATTAAGGGTATTCGGAAAGGGGAGGTGGATATTATTATCGGAACCCACCGGTTATTACAAAAAGACGTTCAATTTCAAGATTTAGGGCTTGTGGTCATTGATGAGGAACAGCGATTCGGGGTCACCCATAAAGAGCACCTCAAACAGTTGCGTACCCATGTGGATGTGCTGACACTTACCGCTACCCCCATCCCGCGCACACTTCAATTCTCGCTACTGGGGGCAAGGGATATATCCCTTATTGAAACACCTCCTGCAGACCGTTTGGCCATTCACACCCTTACCGTTCCATTTGAACAGAAAATAATTCAGGAAGGGATTCAAAGAGAATTGGACCGTGGGGGTCAGGTGTTCTTTGTCCACAACCGCGTCCAAAGCATAGAGCGGATGGCCACTTTCTTAAAAAACCTTTTTCCGGAAGTCTCTATTGGAATTGCCCACGGACAAATGGCAGAACGTGCCCTGGAACAGGTGATGCGGCGATTTATCCAAAAGGATTGCCAAATCCTGGTCTGCACTTCGATTGTTGAGTCTGGCCTAGATATTCCGGATGCTAACACGATTTTTATTAATCGCGCCGATCAATTTGGTCTCTCCGAACTTTATCAATTAAGGGGGCGTGTGGGACGTTCTGGTTACCAGGCTTATGCCTATCTCCTGATCCCCCAGGGGAGAATCCTTACCAGTGAAGCCAAAAAGCGGCTTCGGGCTTTGCAAGAATTTACGGAGTTGGGGGCAGGCTTTCGAATCGCCGCACGGGACCTGGAAATCCGGGGAGCGGGGAGCCTTCTAGGGAAAAAACAATCGGGTCATATTGCCGCCCTGGGTTTTGAGTTTTACCTTCAAATGATTGAAAATACGGTCAAACAGCTCAAAGGGGAAAAGGTCGAAGAGGAACTGGAGCCCAATCTGGATTTAAATGTTTCGGCGTACCTTCCAGAGGAATACATCCCGGACACCCATCAGCGCCTCTCCATCTATAAACGCCTCTCCTCTGTGGCGGATGAGCATGAACTAAAAAAACTCAAAGAAGAATTAATCGATCGCTTCGGCCCCATACATGAAGCCGCCCAACACCTTCTTCAAGTCATGGAATTGAAGATGGATTGCAAAACTCTTCGCATTCTTCGAATGGACTCTCAGGAAAAGGGGTTTCGCATCACCCTGGACCCCTCCCATAGGGTTTCCCAAGAGGGGTTCACCCATTTGATGGACCAGTACCAGGAAAAAATCCGATTTCATTCAGAATACTGCTTTGAAATCCTTACGGAAAGAAAAAACTGGGAAGAAGAAATGCACCACATTAAAACCTGCCTTCATGTTCTTCGTCTCCATTGACGATTCATTTCAAGACAAATCTATGGTAGAGTATAGCGTGTTGAAACTTTCAAATTTTCTTAGGGTATGAGCCGAATTTCTCTTCTTCTTTTTAGCCGATTTTTAAAAATTTCCCGTTCCACATTTCATTTCTGGAAAAGGGTCTATCCTGTTTTTTTCCTGTTCCTCTCTTTGAATACCTGGGGTTGTGAAACTGCCAATCAAAAAGAAATCCCTTCGCCAATCCTGGCAACCGTAAACCAGGACTCCATAACCGTCAAAGAATTCAACAATTATCTTCGTAACCAATCCCTTCACCCTGGATCGGGAAAAGAATTTCAAACCCCAATGGAATTGGTGGAGGCCCTGATTGAGGAATTAATTGAACATCATCTCCTGCTTCAAGAGGCTCACCGACAGCAAAAAACGGTAAGCGATTCCGAATTAAATGAGGCCGTTAAAGCAATCAAGGACGATTATGCTCCCCAGGAATTCGAAACCCTTTTACAGGAAGAAGGAATAACCCTTTTGGAATGGGAAAACCAAATGCGGGAGGATCTCCTCGTTAAAAAAATTCTCTCCTTGAATATTGATCAAAAGATTTTGATTAGCGAAGAAGAGGTAAAAAATTATTATGAAAAACATAAGAAAGATTTTGTAATGCCCGAACAGGTAAAAGCCAGGCATATAGTCACCGCACAGGAAGAGGAAGCTAAAGAGATTCGTCAAGCACTTCTGCAAGGGGAATCGTTCGAATCGCTGGCCCGAGAAAAATCGATTAGTCCGGATCGGGAAATGGGAGGAGACCTTGGACTTTTCAAAAAAGGAGAAATGCCAAAAGATTTTGATGTGGTCTTCTCCCTCAAGGAATCGGCCATAAGCCCAATGGTTAAAACCCCCTATGGTTTTCATCTTTTTCAGGTTGAAAAAAAGTTTCCTTCAAGGACATTATCCTTTGAAGAAGTTCAGCTGCAAATTCAAGATCTTCTTTTTCAAATAAAAAGGGAGGGACTTTACGAAGAATGGCTTCAGGATTTAAAATCGGCCAGTTCTATCAATATCAACCTTTCGGTCCTCAAAACAGAAACGTGAAAAAAATGAAAACCCTAAACCGGATATTGCCTCTGAAATTTCCAAAAACGTTACTAACATTTTTTATTCTGTTTTTTGCCATTTGGAAGGGGCCGGAATATGCTCAGGGAGAACCCCTTTTAATTGATCGAATTGTTGCGGTTGTCAACCAGGAGGTCATTACGCTTTCCGAACTTCAGGAAAGCGCTATGTTGGCCTATCGGCAAAAAAGCCTCTCTAAAACAGGTGAGGAACAGGATCCACTGGACCAAAATTCGTTGCGTGTTATTTTGGAAAAAGAAATTGACAAGAGGTTACAACTTCAGGAAGCACGGAAAAAAGGTATTTTTTTATCGGAAACGGAGTTGGAAACCGCATTGGGGGATATTAAAGCCAGAAACGGTTTCGTCAGCAATGAAATTTTCGCCCAAGCACTGGCAAAAGAATCTCTCACCTTGGAGCAATACAAAAATGACCTTCGGGATCAATTAACCATCCTAAAACTGGTCAATCGTGAAATTTCCTCCAGTATGACGCTGGAGGAAGAAAAACTGAAGGAATTCTATGAACAAAACCAGCATCTATTTGCCGGCTCCCCCCGCATTCAGGTTCGCCAAATTCTCTTGAAAATAGGGAGCCCCGAAGAATCCCAAGAAAAAATGAAACTTGCGGAAAAAATTGTTGAACAGATTCACCAAGGATCAGATTTTATTGATATGGTTGACCAATACTCCGAAGGCCCCGAGAAAACACGGGGTGGGGATTTGGGTTATTTCAAATCGGGAGAATTAATGTCCCCTTTAAATGAAACGGCCTTCTCTCTTTCTGTTGGGGAGGTCAGCACACCCATCCAAAGCTCCTTGGGAATTCATATCCTCCAAATATCTAAAAACGAAACTGATCCATACAAACCCTTTGAAGAGGTGAAGGGAGAACTCGGAGAGAAACTCATCCAGATAAAATCAGAGGAATTCCACCATGACTGGCTACGGGAACTGAGACTCCACGCCCATGTGGCCATTAAATTCTAAACCCTTTTAAATCCCTAAACGGAATAACCCAAACCGAACCTTATTGAAAGCACCCTTAGGTGTAGTTTTTCCTTATCCCAATAGGGAAAATTACAATATTTTTCAAACAGTTAGGTGAAGTCCAACCCAACTTGACAGCTCCTTTGACCGGTGATATAGTCAAACTACACTCTCCACACTAAGCTTTTGAAAAGACAACATAAATTATTACAGGGAGAAAAATAATGAAGGCCTTACTTTGGAGTGCAATCACCTTTCTTTTCCTCATCTTTCCCCAAACGGGTGTTTTCGGGGAAGATCTATTTGATACACAGGCCTCCAATAAACATTTTCAAAACGGCTTGAATCTTTACTATCAAAAACAATTTGTGTCTGCTATTCAAGAATTTAAAACCGCTATTTCAATTAATCCCGAAAATGTAAAAGCCCATTATTATTTGGGGTATACTTTTTACAAAATGGGAGATTTTACAGCGGCCTTTAAAAGGTTTGAAACGGCCTACCAAATTAACAGGGCCTATACCCCCATTCCCCCGGAACAACCCTTTCCCTTACCGCAATCTCCTATGGGAAATCCTCAAGGGTAATTCAAAGTTCCTTTTCCTCTCAAAATTTTTTTTAACACGAGAGATCTGCAAATGAAAGGCGCTCACCTCTTTTTCCGCGGAAGTTTTTGGAAACTTTCGGAAAAGAGAGAAAAACCCCTTTCGGTTGGCCAGTACCCATTAGGAAGAAAAGAGAAGTTCAAAAATTTTTTTCCAAAGGGGAGAAAGGCCTTCTCCTGTTTTTGATGAAAACGGAACCACCCCTTGATGGAGAGGCAATAAAAGGGTTCGATTCAAATCCTGAAAACAGACTGAACGCTTTCCCCTAGAAACCTTATCCACCTTGGTAGCAACCAAAACATAGGGTTTTGAATATTCCTCCAGCCATTGCTTCATGGCAATATCTTTTTCGGTGGCCCCCACCCGTGCATCCACCAAATGCACAACCCCCTTTAAATTAGACCGGTGGATGAGATATTTTTCCACAAATGATTTCCATTTTATCTGTTCCGTTTTTGGAATTTTCGCAAACCCATACCCCGGAAGGTCCACTAAATAGAACTGTTCATTGATTCTAAAAAAGTTGATTAATCGGGTTTTTCCTGGAGAAGAGCTCACCTTGGCCAAATTTTTCCTGTGAAGAAGAACATTCAAAAGAGAAGATTTTCCAACATTAGAACGTCCCACAAAAGCCACTTCTGGAATCCGATCATGGGGACAATCTGACAAATGCTGACAACTTTTGATGAACTGAGCAGTCTGGATTTTCATGAGTTTAAACCATTCGTAAAACGCAACGTCCAAGACAATCGGGGTTCTTTTTCAGCGAGGGCCGTGAACAAAACGGTCCTCCCATTATGAGTAAATACAAAATTGACATTCCTTCTTCTGTTAGTGTAGATTAAAAACCCTTCCACTTTCCATCTGGGTACCAAAAAAGAACCGAAGGAGAAATAATGGATGAGAATTTCGAACATCTCTACCAACAAGGCCGACGTCTTTTTGAAGAGGGGCGATTTGATCGCGCAGAACCCATCTTTAAAAACCTCATTGAACAAAGCCCAAAAAGGTTTGCAGATGTCTACAATAAATTGGGCATTATCTTCCATCAGAGGGGCGAATGGGAACGGGCCAGCCTTTTTTTTAAAAAGGCCTTGGAGATTAACCCTAAATACACCGAGGCCTCTTTAAATCTGGCCGTCACCTATAATGACCTGGGTCGTTATGAAGATGCAAACGAAATTTTTGGAAAAGCCGCTCAAGTGGTAAAATCAGAACCGGTTCCCATTGACCCTTTTATTCAAGGCAAATTAGCCAATGAACATGCTCTCCTCGGAGACCAATATTACGATTTAAGCCGGTATGATGAAGCGCTGGATGAATATCGCAAAGCTCTTAATCTTCGGCCCACTTTTGTTGATATTATCACAAAAATCGGTGTCACATTAAGGGAAAAAGGACAGTTTGACGAAGCGATTCGTGTATTAATGAGAGCAAAAGAACTAAACCCCAATTACTCCCAAGCACTGATTCACTTGGGGGTCACATATTACATGAAAGGTTTTATAGATTTGGCTATGGAAGAATGGGGAAAAGTACAAGACATCAATCCCGAAAGTCGAGAAGCGAAAGTCTATCTCTCCTTAGCCAAACGAGAAACCGTATAAAACAAAGAGGAGCATCCTCCAAAGCGTGGTAGGCCCCATCTTACAGGTTGAAAACCTGGTCACTGAATTCTCCACCCCATCGGGAACCCTCAAAGCCGTTGAGGGCGTCAATTTTAAAATAGAAAAGGGAAAAGTTTTAGGAATTGTCGGAGAGTCTGGCTGTGGAAAAAGCGTCACTGCTTTATCCATCATGCGGTTGCTTCCACTTCCTTTTGCAAAAATCAAAGATGGGAAAATTCTATTTAAAGGGGAAAACCTTCTAACACGCTCTGAAAAAGATATGCAAAAAATAAGAGGGAAGCACATTGCCATGGTATTTCAGGAACCCATGACATCTTTAAACCCCGTTTTTACCATTGGCACCCAAATTTCAGAAATGGTGAGACTTCACCTCCAACTCAATCGTTCCGATGCAAAACACAGAACCATTGAACTCCTCCAACGAGTTGGAATTCCTGCACCAGAACGCCGGGTGGATGAGTACCCCCATCAGCTTAGCGGGGGAATGCGACAAAGGGTCATGATTGCAATGGCCATCTCATGTAACCCGGACCTCATTATTGCCGATGAACCTACCACCGCCTTAGATGTCACCATACAGGCTCAAATTTTAGCCCTCCTACAAGATCTTCGAACCCAAATTGGGATGGCAATGATTCTTATTTCCCATGATCTGGGCGTCATTGCAGAGGTTGCCGAGGAGGTGGTCATTATGTATGCAGGACGGATCGTGGAACAGGCCAAAACAGAAGATCTTTTCGCAATACCAAGACACCCTTATACAAAGGGCCTTTTAGATTCTCTTCCCCGGTTCGAACAAGGAGAAGTAAAAACCCGTCTTCGTACCATAAAAGGGTCTGTTCCCAAACTAACCGATCTTCCCTCTGGGTGTAAATTTTCCACCAGGTGCCAATGGGTGATGGACCGCTGCCATACCGAAGAACCAGGCCTTTTAAAACAGGCCCCCCAACATTTTTCTCGATGCTGGTTGGAGGAACCGCCCAAATGATTGGATCTAACCCTTCCGTTCAAAACCAGCCCCTTTTATCCGTTCATAATTTAAAAAAACGGTTTCCTGTCAAAGAGGGGGGGTTCGGGCAGCAAAAAAAGTGGATCCATGCCGTCGATGGGGTCTCTTTAAGCCTCCAGCGTGGAGAGGTATTAGGGTTAGTCGGTGAAAGCGGATGCGGGAAATCCACCTTGGGAAGATTAATTCTTCGATTAATGGATCCGACAGAAGGGAAGATCGTTTTTCAAGGGGAGGATATTACCCACCTCTCCCAGCGGAATTTAAAGAAATTTCGAAAAAAAATTCAGATTATCTTTCAAGATCCTTATGCCTCTCTCAATCCGAGAATGACCATTGGGCAAATTCTCGAAGAACCCCTCATGGTTCACGGGTTGGGAAATCGGCAAGAACGCAAGAATCAAGTGGTGCAACTTTTAGAAAAAGTGGGCCTTTCTCCCGATGCACAAATGCGTTATCCCCATGAATTCAGCGGAGGACAAAGACAGCGTATAGGAATAGCTCGGGCTTTATCTCTCAAGCCGGAGCTTATCGTAGCTGACGAACCCGTTTCTTCTCTGGATGTCTCCATCCAAGCCCAAGTCATTAATCTTTTGCAGGATCTCCAAGAGGAATTTCATCTTTCCCTTCTGTTCATCGCTCATGACCTCAATATGGTTCGCCACATGAGTGATCAGGTCGCAGTCATGTATCTGGGCCGAATTGTTGAAATGGCAACCGCCAAGGACCTGTATACCCGTCCACAACATCCCTATACCCAGGCCTTATTGAATTCGATCCCTCAGGCCGATCCAAAAGTTAAAAGAAACAGAAACCTTTTGGAGGGAGACCTTCCCAGTCCCATCGATCTTCCCAAAGGTTGCCGATTTTATTCTCGTTGCCAGAAGCGAATTCCAGAATGTTTAAAAGAAGACCCCCCTCTTGAAGAAGGTCCCCAAAACCATTTCACGGCTTGTATTTTGGTTTAAAAAAAAAATTAATTTATAAAGCTTTTAAGAAAAATCAAAGGCTTTTAAAAAAAGAACATCTGGAATAAATGTAGGATGGCTTCCACAGGATTAAAGCTTAGGCAGGAACTAAATTAGCACTCTTGAACCAACAGTGCCCAGGAATCATAAATTTCCTTGAAATGAGATCTTTCTTTTTGAAGATCGTTTTTTATTTTAAGAATCATCTCTCCCCTCTTCGCATCAACGGAATCTTTAAACAAGCGATATTCTTTTTTAAGATTTCCCAATCGTTCATAAGCCAATAACAGCTTATCGTGAGTAGCATGAACCTTTTTTTCCATCAATTCCCGAAAATCTTCCGAAAAACCCGTCAGATTTTGCTGAACTTTTTCTTTCTGCACCTCCAAGCGAGCTTTAAAAATATGAACCTCTGAGGCCGTTTTTAGATTTCCTGTCAAACCGAATATTTCAAGGGTTTTAATCAGCCACTTTGAAGGATCAAAATGATACCAGCGCACCCCATTTCTGTAATCAAATTGAAAACGGTGATGAAAGTTGTGATACCCTTCCCCGTAGGTCACTAATGCAACCAATGCACTATCCCGCGAAGAGTCTTTCAAGGAATAGGGTTGTTTTCCCATAAAATGGCACAAGGAGTTAATTAAAAAGGTGCAGTGATGGACAATCACCGTCCGGGCAACTCCGGCCAACAAAAAACACCCAAGGGGAGCATTGAATAGAAAACCGATCAGCAATGGAACTCCCCCGCCTACCCCAATCGCCAGGGGAATATAATACTTGTGCTGCCACCGCACCATAGGGTCTTCAGAAAGGTCCCGAGCATTCTCTACCGTTTTATTAGGGTCCCTCATTAAAACCCATCCCATATGCGCATAGAAAAACCCTAACCGGATATTATATGGGTCACCCTCATTGTCAACATACCGGTGGTGATTTCGGTGATCCGAGGCCCACTTCAGTGCGGAATTTTGGCAAGCTGCAGCCCCAAAAATAAGGAAAAAAAGTTTTACAATGGGTTTAGCGGTAAAGGACCGATGGGAAAAATACCGGTGATATCCTGCGGTAATGGATAAGCCCGTTGCAGCCAGGTAAAAAGCAAAAACCCAAAAAACAGGAAGAGGTATATCCCAATAATATACATAAATCGGCAACCCGATAAGAGCCACTAAAGGGGTTAAGGTCAAAAATAAGGTATTCACCCAATCGAATGAAAGATTCCTACGAACGGGCTTGTCAATTTTCATGGTGGAAACAGACATAAAATCCCTCTAAATTAAAAACAAAAGTGAATTAAACAGACCCAATAAATTCAAAATAAAGGCTGGCAAAACTCGGTTTTAATAAACCAGCGGTGAAAATCCCCTTCGGGCCAGCAAAAACCTATTTTCGATTTTTCATTGAGTATTGGTAAATCTTGAGAATTATAAGAGAAATACCTCAAAATGTCAAGAACTATTTATTAAAACCCCCGGAAAAACGGGGAGGAAATTACTCACTCCCATTTGATTCCATTTAAAGGGCTATGCTACGATGTTTTCAATTCCAATTGAGAAAAAACGGTGCCATTACCCATCAAAGTTGATTACTATACGGACCCCCTGTGCTCCTGGTGTTATGCCATGGAAGAAACACTGGATCAAATAAAACACTTTTTCGGCCCCCGAATTGATATCCGCTACAAAATGTTTCCTCTTTTTGAAGACGTTATGGAAGTCATGACCCCCCTTAAACTTTGGACAATTGCCGATCGGTGGGCTGTGGTGTCCAAAAAAACGAGGGTTCCCATTGATTCTGGTCTTTGGTATGAAGATCCCCCCCAATCCGCCTGGCCTCCCTGCATCGCGTATAAGGCGGCAGAACATCAAAATAAAGAAAAAGCCGAAACCTTCTTAAAACTCCTCCGAATCGCTGCAATGACCCAACGAAAAAATATTTCGAAACATGAAATACAAATTGAATTGGTCAAGAAAGCGGGCCTGGACCCCATTGCGTTTGAAACCAGGGTCCAAAAAGAAGAATTAAAACAAGAAGTGGCCATGGATGTTCAAGAAGCAGAGGGTCATGGAATTGATGTCCGCCCTACCATGATTTTTTCAAATGCTCAAGGAGACAGGGTCATCACTGCTGGACTTCGGTCCTTCATCCTTTTTCAACACGCCATTGAAGCCCTTGATGCGGAATAAAAAACCCCCTGAAAAGGATTGATTTTTCTAACAAATAGATTTCGGCCACCCCGTTCATCAAAATAGGGGTTTACCTGGTCATGATAATCCTTTTTTGGATGGAAAGGATAAAATCATTCTTGAAGTTTTTTTGGTATTTCAACTTAGCTATCGTTTCTAATGAGTAGATCCTCTTTTCCGTTTCCAGTATTTTCAGGCCATTCCTGCCTAAAGGGACTACCCCCCAATTCTCTATAAATTACCCAATCCCTTTTGACAAAAAAGTTGAACTCATCCTTTTTCCCGTAAAAATGGATAAAAAACAGACAATATTGACAAATAAGGGATGACTGTTACTTTTATATTTGAGAGAGACAGGGCTTCCGAAAAAGCACAGTCAACCGAAGGGTTGAAATCGCCCAGTCATGACCCTAAAACCCAGCCGAGGAAAAAGGGGGGCGATGACCACTGAAGAGCCCTTCCAAAGGCCCCCACACCTTAATGGAAGGCATGGTTTTTTTGTGCCCAAAAAGGAACCCCTCCAAAGGAGGTTTCTGAAAGAAGATGGGGGCCGAAAAAATAGTTGGTTCCGGGAGAAAAGCTCTTGGGCAACTACGATTTATATTAAAAATTTTCCCTCACCCAGGGGCCCTGTTTGGAATGGCACTCATTTTCCTAATAGCCTCCCATTGGGTGGATCCTCACCCAGCCAGTGGTTTTGAGGTAAGCCAGCTGGCCCAAATTGGAATGGCTTTTTTAACCAACATGGCCATTCACGAATCCGGCCATTTCATAATGGCAGATTCCTTGGGGGCCGAAGGAAATCAACTCAAATTTTTCACCCAACAAAAGGGCTCATTTTTCCTGGGTCTAAGCACTTACAACGAAATGGAGGAGGAGGGAAAGTTACCCTATCACCTGGCAGGGGAATTTGCAGTCAGTCAAACCTTTGAATACTCATTAACCCGGTACCGCAACAATCCCACCACATATCACAACGCGCTTTTATTTTTTAGCGCAACCGATTTCGTTTTTTATTCCCTCTATGCCTTTTATTTGAGCCCTGTTCAGGATGACCATTATGATCCCGTTAGCATTTCCAAGGACACAGGCCTCAGTCAAGAAATCATTTTCTCAGTTGCTTTAACCCAGGCCCTATTAAATGGCCTCCGAGTTTTTTCAGGGGAAGACCGACTGGTCCCTTATTTTACCATCGATCAAAAGTTTGCTTCTTTCAATATTCAGGTCCATTTTTAAAAAATCCAAATACCCTTTCAATTTTGGTTTGGTTGAGAAAAGATTGCCTCATTCCCAAAAGCCAGATGCGATCGCCGTTTGAACGTTATCGGAAGAAGGCCAAAAATTGTTAACCCCCCCAATTCCAGATTTTGAAACCGGATACCCATTTTTCCTGGGCCCAATGATGATCACCTTCTCTCCAATGGGCGCCCATTCTTTAGGATGGGTGGGCCCAAAAATAACATAGGTGGGGACACCAAGGGCTGCGGCCAAATGGCTGACCCCTGAATCACATCCCAAATAAAAACAGGATCTTTTAATGATGGCCCCAACCACCTTTAAAGGTAAATTATGAAAATGATTTTCGGGGGATGTTTGGATGTCCTTGTATAAATGATCGACCAGGTCTTCCTCCGCGGGACCGGTCAAAAAAAGGGAAGGGAGGTTTAGATTTTTCTGGAGCCAAAATACAATTTTGGAAAATTGCTGGAGAGGCCAGCGCTTTTTGACCCCCCCACTTCCAATATGAATCACCGCAAAAGGTTTTTCCCGAAACGGAATCTTACGGTTTTTTAATTCAAAATCTCCAGAGATTAAATCCTCATGTTTTAAATACAATGAACATCCTCGAACCCGCTCATCAATTCCCAGGGGAATAAGGGTGTTCAAATAAGCTTGAGACGCATGCGTGGTATTGAAGCTCTCGCCCTCACGGGTTTTAATTCTTTTCCTCATTTTTTGAATGGGGGTAGCCACTAATATTTTTTTTACACCAACGGCCTTGAGGTTTTCCTCAACAACCCCGCCGGCTCCCCCCATCCATGAAATCACTAAATTAAATGGGGAAAAAAATTTTTGAATGTCTTTTCGTTGGTGGGGATCACAAGTAAAAAGCAAAGCGATATCTTTCCCATCCAAAGACCAAATATTTTGTGAAAAATTTAAGATTTCAAGGAAGGAACGGTTTCCGGCCAACGTAAATGTGGCTTCAGGAAAACGCTGACGCAAAACCCGAAGCGTCGGTAACGATAAAACCACATCCCCAAGTCCTCCCGGATGAAGAATCAGGATATTTTTGAATTCCACAGGGTTTACTCATTTTTTTTGATCGGGGATATGTTGATCCAACAAAAGGACACGGCACCTTTCTCCCGCATTGACCTTTCGCTGTTTTTCAGGGAGGATTAAAAGTCCATTGGCTTTTACCATGGACATTAAAATTCCTGAACCCTGTTCTCCCGAAGGGGTGGCAACATATTGATCTCCCACCCGTTCAACCATCACCCGAATTAGGTAGGTTTTTCCCGTATCGTTGGACAGGTCCTTCCCAACCACAACTTCTAATTGTGTACGGAACCAAGAAGGGAGACCCATCATTTTTAATAAGGCAGGCCTTACAAACAGTTCAAAGGTAACCATGGAGGAAACAGGATTACCGGGTAAACCGAAAAAAGGCTTCCCTTGTAAAAGGCCAAAAGCCAATGGGGCACCTGGTTTCAAGGCAACCTTCCAAAACTTTAAATCCGCTCCGAGAACTTGACTGGCTTGTTTAACAAAATCATAGGAGCCCACAGAAACCCCTCCAGAAACCAAAATAAGATCAGCATCCAAACCCTGGGAAAGCTTTGACACCACATCCTCTTGGGTATCCCGGGCAATTCCCAATAACCGGTATCTGGCTCCGCACTCCCCGATTTGGGCAGCCAAAGAAAAACTATTACTATTTATAATTTTCTCAGGCGTTATCTCCCCATCCACTTCAACCAACTCATTTCCTGTTGCCAAAATGGCCACCCGGGGAACTCTGAAAACAGTTAAAAACGAACGCCCAACCGATGCCAGCATTCCAATTCCCGCAGGCCCAATGGGAGTCCCTCTTCCTAATACCATCTCCCCTTTCCGAATATTCTCCCCTCGCCTCCTGATATTTTCGCCATCCTGGACTTCTCCGAAAATCGAAACCTCATTTCCTTGGCGCTGAGTCTCCTCCACCATCACTACCGCATTAGCCCCTTCCGGAAGTGGTGCTCCTGTCATAATCTGGGAAGCCGTCCCCTGAACAACTCTTTTCTTAGGCAGCGTTCCTGCGGGAATTTCTTCGAGAATTTTTAAATTCTTGGGTATGGTCCGACTTCCTCCTTGTACATCCTGCCACCGGACAGCAAACCCATCCATAGAAGAATTATCCCACGGGGGTAAATCCCGCTGGGAAAAAACATCCTCAGAGAGAATACGGCCCAAAGCCTGCAATAGACCAACGCGTTCCAACCCCATCGCTTTAATCTCATGCAGAATGATCTTTTGTGCTTCCTCTACGGAAATCATTCTCTTCACCCCCGGGTTCCCTCAGTGACTAGCTTGATTCATCCTAGAGAATAAACCGAAGTCCGAAGTACCATGCCAAAGCATTATTATCTACAGCCCCCCGAATAGAAAGACCTGTAAAGTTTAAAAGCAGCGTACTGCTTGCAGAAACATTTCGAGCAATTCGGTACTCCACTCCACCGCCAATGGGAGCCAGGAAACTCGTATCACTATCATCCCCCCCTCCAGGCAAATCTAAATCCGCAAACACAAACCCGAGACCTCCCTGCAAGTGCGGCCTTAAATTTGGGTTTCCCGCAAGGTTGATATGATATTTTCCTTGAAGGGAAAAACCAATTTGGGTCAGGTCATCATTGAGGACAAACTGAATCAGGGGCCCTACCGAAAAATTTCGATCCAGAAAATAATCTCCATTAAAAGCCAGGGCAAAAGCAGTCCCATCCAGGGTTTCAACTTGAAAACCCAAATCCGTCCCTATCTGTAACCGCCCCTCCCTATCGGTTTTTTCCATATTCTCATGGGCGTAAAGAAACCCGGGAAACCCCATACCAATCAAAAAAACCAATGCCCAAACCATTTTCCCCATATTTTCTCCTTATACAAGAAATGTTTCTCAAATGAGTTTGCCAAAATTACAGCGTAGTATACGGATTTGATCTGAATCACGTCAAGGTTTTTCACAAAGCCACAATGTTCCCATAAAAATAAAACTTTTATAAACCTTTATCCCTTTTTTACTGAAATGACATTTTTAGGTGGTATCTTTTAAATAGAGAAGGAGGGATTGATGAAACCCGTTTTAAAAACCCAAAACCCTTATGGGGACCTCAAAGAAGACCCCAAGGTTCCTGTGATTAGCTGGAAAATTCAAAGGGTTCTTTTTTTCCTTTATACCCATTTTTCAGAAGAAATAAAATTGGGGGAAATCGCTAATCGCTTTGGCTACCACCCAGATTACCTTTCTAGGAAGTTCAAACAAGAATTAGGAGTACCCTTCCAGGAATATCTTTTTGAAATAAGAATACAAAAAGCAAAACACCTTTTACTCCAATCGGAGAAAAGCGTAAAAGAAATTAGTTATGATACGGGTTTTTGCCGCCCGGAATTTTTTTCCAGAGTTTTTAAAAGAATGAGCGGGCTCTCCCCAATCAGATACAGAGTTAACTTTCAAAAAACCAACCATTTTCGAAGACCCTCAAACCCTAAGGGTTTAAGGCCCCATTCCTGGGCCCTATAAAAGGCTGCCTATCTTTCAACATTTTTCCAAGGCCTTACCTCCGCTTTTTCGTTTTTCTTACAATAATAAAGAAGGCTCACATCCCCTGGTGGAAGGGAATCGGATTCCGGAAAAAAACAATTCTATAGTCAAATTTTAAATGACCCCTAGACCGGAAAGGGAGGTATATCAGGTAGAAACCCTTTGAAAGGTTTTTTTAAATCAATCTTTCCCCCAGGTGGTTTAACCCAAAAAAAGGTTTTTAATAGCGGGGTTGAGGTGATTAAATATGGAGAAATTTTCTATCCTTCAGTCTTATGGATAAGGGTTCAGTCCCGTCACCCTTTTGGAATCCAACACCTTTTTAAAATCTTTACTCACGTACTAAAATGGTTCCCCACATTTCCATATGGATGGCACAAAAATAATAATAGGTGGAAGGGGTTTTAAAAGAGTGGTGGTACCGGTCACCGGGATGAAGCAATTGGTGAATCTCTAGCTTGTCCGTTCCCCCGGTTACCCCCTGAGACCAAGGGCCCGCCGAGGTTAAGAAGTGGTCTTCCTGATCTTTGTTGAACCAGGATATTTGATCTTCTAAGGTCACGCTAACAGATTGGGGGGAAAAAATCCTACTTCCTTCATTAATAACGATTTTAATTGTCCCGGCAGGACTGGTCCCGAGACCGGCAATAAGGAAAAAGAAGAGGACCCCTCCCATCAGAGTGATTCTCCTATTCAATTTTTTTTTCAAGGAAATCACCTCCTTTCAGGGTTCAAAAATAAAATTGAAACCGTTTAACCAATAATGGCTAGGCTTTTTTCCAATGAGAACATTCTAATACCAGGGCAGTAGAAGTCATTAAAAACCACCCTCACACTCTATAATCTATTTCAAGGCAACCCCATCATTCAATAAAAAACACCTGTCTAGGGTTGTTTTTTCAAGAGAAAATTTGATCAAACCGGCTACTTTTTGACATTAATATTTTCAGCAATATTAGGGTCCAACATAGAAGTAAAATGGGAAATGGAAGGATAAGGACCTAACAGATCGGTCAAGGAACCTTTTCCCAACCACCCTTTTCCAAGAACCGGATAATGGTTTCGAAACTCCCTTGGAGAACACCCTGCCATTCGTCTGAAAGCCCTTGAAAAGACCTCGGGTCGGCTAAAACCAACTTCAAAGCTAATTTCCTTAATTCCTTTTTCGGACTCCATCAATAAACAAATGGCTTTTTGGACACGCACTTTCAATATAAATTCGTGAAAAGGAATACCCATTTCTTTTTTAAATTTCCTGCACAAATAATCGGGATGGTATCCAAACCTCAACCCTACCACGGCCAACTTCAAGTCTTGTGAAAAGTGTTCCTTAACATGGTCTACAACATTGCGGATCTTATGACTCATCAACTGACATTTCTCAGAGTTGGCCCAATTATGTATTTCATTATTGGTTTTCATGGGAACACCTCCTTTGGTTATTCATCATGAACAACCATACCGCTTGATCATGTTCCCTTGTTAAAGTCAGGGTAAGGTTAAATAAAGGTTGGATTTAGAAACTGTGAAAAACAGTTTTTTTCATCTTCCAAACAGCTGGGGGAGACGATCTCAGACAAAGAAGTAATTTTAAATTTGGTTTCCAGGGAGGGGAAAGGTTATAGGGGATTCAATAACAGGAAGAGAATAGATGAATAGGTCTCCAGTCTTTTCAGGAAACCTTTTATATCCCTCATTTGTCTCTCCAAAGGTAATAGAGGACGGCGCCAAAAGCTAAAAAGACAAAACTTAAGAGGATTATTGGAAAAACTTGAGTTTGCATTCAGATGGCCCTTTTACTGTATTTACCCTTTGGCACCCCTTCTTTTACCTATTGTCCAACACTCCTGAAAGGGCAATCCTGAATCACCTCCCCGCACGGGTCTATCTTATTTAAGATAGTGCCAATTATTGGGGAATTGTACAGAGCCATCTGCAGAAGCGGAGAATCATTGCCGAGGGTTCCTATACAGCTCTATTTTAAAAATTCAATAAGGTTTCAGTAAAGAAACGGTAAGGAATTTCTTCTACCCAACCCTATTGGTTTAGGATCATGTAACCTTAGACCCATAATAGGTTTATCCTATCTCTTCTAAACCGCATTCAGGGATTCCAACTCCTCTTCCATTTCTTCTTTCTTTTCCAAAGGGTCCATGGATTCCAGGACCTGGTCCCATACCAGCTCCTCCAAAAGCTGGGCTTGGGTCCTTTGCTTTCTTTCATAACTTCGATGGCCACAGGAAATACATCTCCACGCTTTTTCGTTTAGGTCCCAAAATAATCCCACAGAATTTCCATCCTCCCCAGCTCTACAATGGGGACAGCTGAGGGGGCCTTTCCTTTTCAGGGTACAGTTGATAATGTCCAAATCAATCACCTCCTTGTATCTTGAAAAATGGAATTATAAAATATGTTAAACAAAGTTAAAAACTCATCCATACGGCGTGGTAGACCGACCCTCCTTCGGTTAAAAGAACCCGTTTGTAAGCTTGGGTCACCACGTCCACTATTATCGTAGCCCGAACAGTTGCCAGGGCCATGAGAGCCCGAATGTTGCAAGGAAGGGCTAAGAATTGGAGGAAATCTATGAGGGTGCCTTCTGATGATACCCTGGAAAC
>DASWJH010000059.1 GCA_036397255.1 Nitrospiria bacterium | reverse complement strand
GGTGAACGGTTTTTATGATTTTGCGCTTGCCCGTTACGATACGGATGGGAGTTTAGATGGGACCTTTGGAAGCAGCGGGAAGGTGAGCACAGGATTTAACAGTAATCATGATGAAGCCTATGCCATGGCCATTCAAGCCGACGGTAAGATTTTGGCAGCCGGTCGATCCTCTAGCAGTCCCTTTGATTTTGCCCTTGCACGCTATAATTCAACTGGGGGTTTGGATTCGGGGTTTAACACCACTGGAAAAGTGATCACCGATTTTAGTTCCACTAATTCTAGTCTCGGTGGGGGCGGCGGTAGTGGAGGATGCGTGATGAATCCCGAAGGCGGACTTGACTTTACCTTAATAGGTATTCTGGTGTGGAGTGCCTTTTTCCTTTCCAGGAAAAATATTCGAAAATACATTTCTCGATTTCCAAATCGTAAATTTTAAAATTTATAATTTAAAGAACAACCCCCTTTTTTTTTCATGAGAGACCTTGCCCGTGAGTTTGGATTAGACCATTTCCCTCCCATTCACCGAGACCTCCTTTTTTTATTGGCCCTTTTATCTGGATTGATCTTTTGGGGGGCCCTTTGGGGTTTCTTCCCTGATAAGGGCCTTGCCGGGCCAGGGTTTTTCTCTTGGAGTTTTTTCTTATTGGTTGTTTGGCGCCCTTTCCTGGAGGAGTTATTTTTTAGAGGGGCAATTCAAGGACAATTATATAGGCTCCGGTGGGGGTCCCCTTCATTCCTGGGTGTTTCCATTGCCAATGGATTAACAACGGTTTTGTTTGCGTTTGCCCATTGGTTTTATCAATCTAGCCCATGGATCATCGGAGTGATTGTTCCCTCAATGGTTTTTGGTTTTTTCCGGGACCGGTATTCCAATATTTATCCATCTTTCGTCCTACATTCCTATTACAATGCAGGGTTCTTTTTTTTAGCAGGTTTACCAACACCCCATTAATTTCGGGGCAATTTTTTGCTGAAAAAAGGCTTTTTCCTGTCTTTGCGTTTAATCGAAAGGGTTTCCTTAAGCCTTTAATTTTTTTGGGGTCTACCCCCTCCCAATATTATCTTAAAGGGCCGATTTTCCTTGACAATTGCAATAATTTCACTAGAATAGGGCTTCGCTTAAACCGGGGTTTTAATATACTCGGTTTGATTATATCCATGTTCCCCGTTTACAATTAAATTCCGGTCTGCCTCCAAGTGGGAAAAGAGGTTGGATAGCGGGGGGAATTGTGGGTTTTTCCCTGTTGAAGATTTTTGTTAAGGAGGAATAAATGGGATTTTTGGAAAAGGTGAAAAGTCCGGATGACCTAAAAAAAATGAGTCGCGAGGATTTGCCACCCTTAGCCCAGGAAATAAGGGATAAAATTATTGAAGTGGTATCCAAAACGGGGGGGCACCTGTCTACCAATTTAGGTGTGGTTGAATTAACCATTGCGTTGCATTACCTTTTTGATACCCCTAAAGACCAAATTGTGTGGGATACCGGAAACCAAACCTATGCCCATAAACTCCTGACCGGGCGCGTTGATAATTTTCATACACTTCGTCAGTTTGAAGGAATCAGCGGGTTCGCCAAACGGGAAGAAAGCATTTATGACACCTTTAATGCGGGACATGCCGCCACCTCTTTGTCTGCTGCCGCGGGATTTATAGAGGCAAGGGATCAAAAAGGCGAGAATCATAAAGTGGTTGCCGTGATTGGGGATGGGGCCATGACCGCCGGTATGGCTTATGAAGGCCTAAATCATGCCGGTTCTCTCAAAAAAGATTTGATTGTTATCTTAAATGATAATGAAATGTCCATTTCTAAAAACGTGGGAGCCATTTCTTCTTATCTGACCAAGATTTTGACAGGTAAACTTTATACCAGGGTGAAGGAAGAAGCAGAAACCCTCCTCAAATCAATTCCGCGGATCGGGGAACCCCTTTTAAAAATGGCCAGGCGTGCTGAGGAGTCAGCAAAGGGTTTAATTGTTCCCGGCCTGTTTTTTGAAGAACTCGGGTTTCTTTATGTGGGTCCCATCGATGGACATCGATTTGACCATCTTATTCCAACACTTGAAAATGTAAAAAAACTCAAAGGACCTGTTTTAATTCACGTGATTACGAAAAAAGGAAAAGGGTATGAGCCTGCGGAAAAGGACCCCATTTTCCTCCATGCTGCGCCTCCCTTTGACATCCAAACTGGTAAATCCAAAAAGAAATCAGGTCTTCCCAGTTATACTAAAATCTTTTCAAAAGCCATTGTTGACCTTGCGAAAAAAGATAAACGGGTTGTTGCCATTACTGCGGCAATGGCTGGGGGAACCGGGCTGGACTATTTTGAGGAACAAATACCCGAGCGGTTTTACGATGTGGGAATTGCAGAACAGCATGCCGTGACCTTTGCGGCAGGGCTGGCTGCCCAGGGGCTTCGGCCTGTGGTTGCCGTCTATTCCACCTTTCTCCAAAGAGCCTATGACCAGATTGTGCATGATGTCTGCATACAAAATTTGCCGGTGACATTGTGTTTGGATCGAGGGGGGATGGTTGCAGAAGATGGAACTACCCATCATGGTATGTTGGATTATTCTTATCTTCGAACCATTCCAAACATGGTGGTCATGGCGCCGAAAGATGAAAATGAGATGAGGAGAATGCTCAAAACAGCCATCGAGCGGAATGGCCCCACCTCTTTAAGATACCCTCGGGGTTCCTCTCTCGGGGTTCATTTAGATGAGGAAATTGAGACACTTCCCATCGGTAAAGGCGAACTGTTGCAGGATGGAGAAGATGTGGTTTTAATCGGGATCGGCTACACGGTGGCCCCCTGCATGGAGGTTGCACAGCGTTTAGAGAAGCGTGGGATTTCCGCTGCGGTCATCAACGCACGTTTTGTGAAGCCGCTGGATGGCGAGCTTTTGCGGGAAGTCCTTGGCCGTGTTAAAAATGTGGTCACCGTTGAAGAGCATGGTTTAATGGGCGGGTTTGGCAGTGCCGTAACTGAATTTATCGTGGATGAGGGTCTGTTTGATGTCCGCGTGAAACGGATCGGTATCCCTGACGAGTTTGTGGACCAGGGTCCTCAAGCTTTGCTTCGAACTCTCTATGGCATGGATCCGGAAAAGATTGAAGAGAACGTTTCCCGCTTCTTAAAAGATCAAAAGGATCAGGTCATCCCTGGGGCCGGCGGAAAATCCCGTAAAGGCCAAAGCTCAGGCCTATTTTCCATGTTTAAATTTTAATTTCCCATTTCTGGACCCAAAAGAAGGTACCTTCCCAATATTTACTTTTGGGTCCCGTAATATGTCTTTTCCTTTCCTAGAAAAATCCAAGGTGATATTCCCGCGCAAGCGGGAATCCAGAAATTTAAAAGTACTGGATTGCGGCTCGTTTCCCGTTGCTCGGAAATAGCCGGAATGACATCAAAATTAATTATTTTAAATTTGGGACCACTTCAGGTGAGCTAAGAGGAGATTGGCCCACTTTTTCTTTCTTATGGTGAAATGAAGAGTTTTAAAAAGATTGTTTGTTCCTATTATTTAAATTATCCCAATGCCTTGCCAGAGGATCCTTATGTATGCTGAAAGTGAGGTTTATGTGGAGGTTGGGGGTGAAGACGCTACCACAGAAAGTTTTGATTCAACTTTTTCCTTTCAGGTTTATACATGGGGATACATAGAAAAGCAGTTTCAAAATAAAAAACTCAAATATTTGGTTGCGAAATCGGTTAAAATTGTAGACCGATTTAACGATGCAATTATTCGGGCGGCTATTGAGTCCGTTCTGGATAGAATCGGAGAATATGGTATTGAGCAGGGATAAATTAAAGTCTATAAAAAACTATACAATCTGAAAGGGTAGAGGGTGGCTCAAGTCGGTTATTGTCCAAAGCGTTAAAAGTTAGAGGCAGGAGGTTTGAGGTTTAAGGCTTTTCAATAAAAAATATTTTAATGAAGATCAATTTCCAACTTTTTTAAACCCCAGCCGCGGATGTTTCTTTTTCGGAGAGAGGGGATTGGGAAGAAACTTTAATTTCGTGTTTGCTTAAAACCAATAAACCTCCCCCGATCAGCAGGAGTTCCCGAATCCGCCGGACCAAAGAGAATGTGATGCCCGTACTGGCGGCCAATCCAAAAGCCGCGAAGATTAAAAGGTTCCCTCCTTCCTGAGCTCCTATAGCTCCGGGAATAAAAAACGCTGCACTTTTTACAATCGAAGCAATGCCTTCAATGATGATGGCTTCACTAATCCCGATGGGAATTCCCAGAAAGTAAAGAAGCGCATAAATTTCAAAGGCCCCTGCAAACCACCCGAAAAGAGAAAAGGTGATGGATTGATAAAACCCTTTTTGGTCGTGGTTGTAGAAATTGGAAATGGCTTGATCCAGAGAACGGATTTTTTCTTCCCGGGTTTTAAGAATCTGAAATTTGATTTTGAACCTTTCCAATTGGGAGAGGGTTCCCATAAATAGGCCTCTCTTTTGAGCCAAAAAGAAAAGACCTATGGCGATGATTCCTCCCAACAGCAGTAGAAGGGAAACCGAAAGAAGAGGCCCCGATCCTTCAATTTTAAATACCGCAAGGATCAATCCCATCAAAATAAAAATAATTTCAGAGATGACCAATGTTGTTTTTGCAATCACAACGGAAGCCAACCCTTGTACTAGAGGAATATGAAAGCGCTTCAGAATATAAGCTTTGACCGGTTCACCCCCCACGAAAGCAAAAGGGGTAATATAATTGACTGCTTCGCCGGCACATCGGGAAAGAAAAAGATTTAGGAATGATAATTTATTTTTGTTCTCCCCAAGGGTAGCCCTCCATCCCAGAGTATCAAAAGAGTAGCTGATTAAATAGGGGATAAAAATAATAATTAAGGCAAACCCCAAACTTTTGATCTCATTGAAAATAATGCCAGGACCGATTTGGTAGATCATGAGGATCAGGGCAATGATTCCCAGAGTAAGAAGCGTTAGTCTAATTTTATTCCAGTGTTTGGCCATGTAGACGGTACGAAATCCTTTTCTAATTACGTTTGAGGGCTTTCCTTTTTAATTTCTTTTTCTTTTAGACAAACGTTTTGCTGGCTCCTAGCCGTAAGAAACAATCCCAACAAAAAAAGGCCGAAGAGATTGGATCCTGCCCCTACGAGGATCAAGAGCCAGGGAAGACTATTTACCAAAGCCAATATCAAAACAATCAAAGAAAAATCTCGGTTGGCCATCATGGCAATGAATTTATTCATTAAAAAAATGGCCCAACCGTTTTGATCTGTTTGGTTCAGGGAGGAGGTCCTGTCCTGTAACCGTATTGAAAGAATAACTGATATGAATGAAAGAGAGATTCCAATCAAAGAAAGAAGGCCCCATTGAAGAAAACCCCCATCGGGGTTTTGCCTAATGGCCGTCCAGGTAATGGCGGAGAATATCAACAGATGGGCAATATTATCCAATGTGATATCTAACCATTTACCAAAAGGGGACTCCATAAATTTCAGACGGGCGACCTCTCCATCGGAGCAGTCCACCGTGGAGGAAAATTGAAACAATAAGGCACCCAAAATGGAATTGAAATAACCTTCCATTGCAAAGCCAATGGCTGCCAAAATCCCAATAATGAAGGAAAGAAGGGTAATCTGATTGGGGGTGATGGGTGTTTTGAGAAAAAAACGCGTAAGAATTTTTGATGCGGGGCGGTTGAGGTAGGTATCCACCATTCCGTCCAGGGGGCTTCCCAAGTTGTTTAAAAGTTCCTTTTCAATTATTTGAAGAAAAGAGGGGCTTTCTATGGGATAGCAAAGATGTTCGGGTTTTGCAAGAAAGGTTTTTACCCTTCCATCCTTTATTTTATGGGCCAGTGTCTCAAGATCTAATAAAGGGGGTTCCTTGAATTTTTCTCGAGGAAGGACAAGTATCTCAGAAGGAATCAGACTGTTGGAAGCCCCTCTATCAGGGATGGTGACAATCCAAGTGTCGGTTCCGCAATCCCAATGGCAAAGCTCTTTGGCCAACCCCCAAAGAAAATGAACATTTAATCCCACCAGGAGAAGGGGTTCGTGGCCAGGTATGCTTTTTTCAGGCAATGTGGGAGACCCTTGAACGATCCAGGTGACCTTTCCATTGAGCCGGATATCTTTATCGATATCGGTTTGAGTTTGAGGGTAGGGGAATTTGGATAAGACAAAAAATCGAGAGATTCCGGCTTTATAAAGTGATAATAAGGACCTTTTTAATAATGGAAGGCCTAAAAGCTTTATATCGGGAGAGGGCCAGGGGTCCTCTGCCTGGTTTTTATCCAGAAGAGAAAATGGAGGCAGATACACAACTGCCGTCTGAATTTTCTGATGGCTTTTCAGGTGTTCCAAAGAGGGTGTTCCTGCTCATATTTTAAAAGTTTTGGAAGAATTGATTTTTCGGCCTTTTGAATATCTTCCGGAAAGTCGATCTCCGTCCATGGCATTCCCCCCACCGGCAGGAATTTTACGTCCACTTCATTAAAAAAAGAATGAAAGGTGTCCTCATATTCCATGTCCACCTCACCCTGTTTTACAAAATCTTTAATAATCTGTTTCAGTTTTTCGGACGATGAACGGGAAATTTTCAAAAAACCGATGCCTTCTCCCATCAGATCGAAATCCTCGGGGCCTTTCCCCTGAACTTTTTTGGTGCAATCGATGACACGGTTGTTTTTTATCAAAAGCATCTGTTCTTCTCCGTGGCTTTGTACCGATTGATCCAATAACATGAGATCAGGGTGAGGGGACTGGATCAGCATGGATAGAAATTGTTTAGGGAAGAGAACATCCGCATCCATGATCAAAAGGTCATCATTGAAGAATTCCCGGGCCGCCCATAGGGATAAGATACTTCCCCGCAGATAATCCGGGTTGACCGTTGTTTGAATGTTGAGATGGGGGTGGGAATCTTTGATAAACTGCGTCATTTTCTCCTCAAGGTACCCCACCACAATGACGATGTCTTTAATCCCGACGGCTTCCAGAGCCCCTAAGAACCTTGAAAGAATGGGAACCCCTCCCACGGGAATAAGAGATTTTGGGCAATGTTGTGTGAGCGCTACAAGGCGCTTTCCTTTGCCCGCGGCAAGAATAATTGCTCTCATGACCTTCCTTTTAGGGTTTCCTCTAACGCATTCAAAAAGTGTTTAAAGTCATTCTGGGTAAGGTGGCCCATATTGGCCACACGGAATATTTCCGATTCCAACTTACCCTGGCCCGCATAAATAATAAACCCTTTTTCTCGAAGTTGGTCGTGGAGGGTTTTATAGGTCATCCCTTTTGGGAATTTGAGACTGGTGATGGTATTGGATCGGAGGCCCTCAGGAAGCAAAAGGTCTAAGTTTAGGTTTTTAAAGCCCTCCCGAAGTAATGTGGAGGCGTCTTTATAACGGGAAATTCTATGGATGACCCCTTCTTCTAAAAGCTCCTCAAGTGCTTCGGAAAATGCATAGGCGATTTGAACAGGGGGAGTGAAAGGGATGTGGGACCGGCCGTTTTGAAGATAGGTGGAAAGGCTTAAATAAAGGGAACGCTTCGGGAAAGAAAGCACCCGGTCCACCTGGTTTTCCTGAATTAGGACAAACGATAGACCCGGAAACCCCTGGATGCATTTGTTAGCCGTTCCCCCGCAAAATTGAATATGGCTTTTCTTTAAATCAATTTCTTCGCCCCCCAGCCCGCTAACGGAGTCCACCAGGAAGGTCCGCTGATATTGATGAACCAGTTCTCCAAGACGGGTGATGGGATTGATTAACCCGGTGGTGGTTTCATGGTGAACCATGGCCACGACTTCGATGGAAGGATCCTCTGATAAATGCTTCTCTATTTTGGAAAGATCAGGTGGTTTCAACCATGAGGATTGAACTTCGACGGTGGAAAAACCGTAACTTTTGGTCATGGTTAAAATCCGTGCTCCGTAGACGCCGTTATTAACAATGAGCATCTTTTTCCCGGGACTCAAACAGGAAGAAACTGCTGATTCCATAGCGGCGGTTCCTGAACCGGGGATTAATACGATGCCATAACCTCCATCGGGGGCAAAAGCTTGGAGGACATTTTTGCGGATGGTCTGGAGCAAATGAAAAATCTCTTCCTCCCGGTGACACATATCCCCCTTCAATAAAGCCTGCTGGACCCGGGGAGATGTGTTGACGGGGCCTGGATTCAAAAGGATGTTTTTTTTCATGGGGTTATTGAGAGGGTCAAAAGGTTATAAAAGGTGAAACAGGGGAAATCATGTTTAATGTCCTGCCACCACGGACCTTAACCGTCGGGTCATCTCCTCTGGTGTATATGTCACCCGTCCGATGCCGGTTTCATCGGTGGTGGGGGGAATTAAGATGTGGATTAAACAAGGGCCTGGGGTGGATTGAGATTTCTCGAACGCTTGGACCAATTCTTCAATGGTGTTGGGTTTACTCATCCAACGGTAGCCCGCTGCCATGGCCATTTTGGCTAAATCTATTTTTGAAGAAAGTGTGGGTTGGTTTCCAGTGGAGCCATACACCCCGTTATCCAAAACAATGTGTGTGAGATTTTGCGGTTGAAAAACCCCAATAGTGGATAGGGCCCCTAAATTCATCAATACATTTCCATCCCCGTCTAACACAATAACTTTTTTCCGGGGATTGGAGAGGGCCAAACCAAAACCAATGGAGGAGGCCAGGCCCATGGAACCAATCATGTAAAAGTTTTCCCGGCGGTCTTTGAGTGTAAAGGATTCCCGTCCGATGTATCCGTTACAATGGATGACCAGTTGGCTGGTCAGGTTTTCGGAAATGGTTAAAAGCGCCTGTGTTCGGGTCAGCATAAAATTCCTTTTCGAACCCAAAGGGCCGCTGGAATTTGTTTCCGTTCAAAAATAGAGAGAATCCAATCCAAATCCTTTTCAAAGGTTTCAGGGGAAAGGTTCCGATGGGGAATACCGATATCATCCAAAATTTTGGTACAGGCTTCCCCCATTACAATATGTTCAGGTGCGTCCTTCCCTCCTTCACCCCGCCAGGTAATCAAAAGTAGAGATGGAATCTTATAAATCAGCGAGAGGGAAGTTAAGGCATTGAGGCAATTTCCAAGTCCTGAGTTTTGCATGAGGACCACGGGAAGCCGTGTTCCCATATAGGCACCACAGGCGATTCCAACGGCTTCATCTTCTCGGGAAGCGGGGATATACGGCATTTCCTTTTCCTGATGAAGGAGGCTAAACGTGTCTCCGAAAAGCGAGCAGGGAACCCCGGTAAAAAAATTAAACCCTTTTTGTTTCAGGATTTGGATCATTTCAGCGGGGGCCATTGTATTCATGGTTGGGTTCCCGTGGTTTCAATGAGGGTTCAAAATGGAATAAATTTAACGAATTCCACATTTTATATAAACCTTTTCCCATAATCAAATTTTTTTTCAAATCATTAATTTGGCCAGGGGTAGCACTTTTTGAAAAATAAACTTTTATAATCCGGGAAAAACCGTTTTTCAGGATATAGGTCTTTTGGCCTACTTCATTTGAACATTTAACCTATATCTTCCATGGGCTGAATTAGTTCCTTTCCCCAATTGACTTTTCTATTTAAGAGTGTGAAAATACAGAGGTATTTTGCCCCAAAGGGTTTTTCGGGGCAATTTTTATTAAAATCAACAGTTTATTGATTTTATTAATAAAAAGGGCTCTTCATGGAAGCGAATGCAGCCTTTTCCAGCTACTTAGGAAATTATTTTCCTGTCTTAGTTTTTATCTTCGCAGTTTTTGTCTTTGCGGTGGGCACACTGGTCCTGAGTTATTGGGGCCAACCTCGAGTTGCCAACGTCGAAAAACTTACCCCTTATGAATGCGGAAGCGAGCCTATTTCCGACGCACGCATGCCTTTTCCTGTTCGTTACTACATAATTGCGATGCTCTTTGTCATTTTTGATGTGGAAATCATTTTCTTATATCCTTGGGCCATTGTTTTTGATAATCTTGGATTTATTGGGTTTCTAGAGATGATTATTTTTATTCTCCTTTTTGTATTAGGGTATGGATATGCTTGGAAGAAAGGAGCCTACGAATGGGATTAACCCAAATCCAAGGAATTTCGGAATCAAAAAGCGGGGATCCTGGATTTATCATAACCACACTTGAAAACGCAGTCAATTGGGCCAGAAAAAGCTCCCTTTGGCCCATGACTTTCGGGTTGGCCTGTTGTGCCATTGAGATGATTGCGGCGGTCTCTTCTCGTTATGACATGGACCGGTACGGGGCAGGGGTTTTTCGTGGTTCTCCCCGGCAGTCGGATCTCATGATTGTGGCAGGGACAGTCTGCAGGCGAATGGCACCGGTAATACGGAAGGTATATGATCAGATGCCCGAGCCCAAATATGTAATTGCCATGGGTTCTTGTGCCACCTCCGGTAATATTTATGATACCTATGCTGTGGTTCAGGGGGTGGATCATTTTGTTCCTGTGGATATTTATGTTCCGGGCTGCCCTCCGACACCGGAAGCCCTTTTCGATGGGGTTTTGAAGTTACAACAGAAGATTATGGAGAGAAGGGTTTTTGAGAAAAAAGTATGAGTGAAATAAATCCTATTGTAGAAAAAATTCAACAGAGATTCTCTGAATATTTTGTTTCTTGGAGTGATTATCGGGGGGATCTTTCGGTGCAGGTGAAAAAAGATGGGTTCCATGCTCTATGCCAGTATTTGCACGATGACCCGGAAATGGATTTTGACTATATCGTTCATGTCAGCTCCGTGGATTACCTTGGACAAAAGGAACGGTTTGAAGTGGTCTATGAGTTCTATTCCATTCGAAAACGCCGGCGAATCCGCGTGAAAGCCCGGGTCGCAGAAGAGGACTGCTCCATTGATTCGGTGACGGATTTATGGAAGGGGGCCGATTTTATGGAACGGGAGGTGTTCGACATGATGGGGATACGCTTTCTTCATCATCCCAATCTCACACGGATTCTACTTCCCGATGAATATAATGAGGGATATCCCTTGCGGAAAGATTTTCCCATGAGGGGAAGAGGGTGGCGCGATACCTTTGAATTTATGCAGAAGCCAAGCAACCAATAGGAGATTGAATGGCCGACCACCGGTTTGAACCACCAACAGCCGAATTACCTGAAGGGGTTGTGCTTGGGGAGGAGTCTCAGCTTCCGCTGTTGAGAACGGAGGAGCTCATGCTGAGCATGGGACCCCAGCATCCCAGCACCCATGGGGTCCTCAAGGTGATTTTAGAGCTGGAGGGAGAGCGGATTGTAAGGGCCACCCCGGTTTTGGGTTTTCTTCATCGCGGGGTGGAGAAGCTTGCCGAGGATGGTACCTACATGCAGTTTATCCCTCATACGGACCGGTTGGATTACGTGTGTGCGATGTACAATAATTTTGCGTATGTCCGTGCGGTGGAAAAACTCTACGATTTAAAGGTTCCCGAGAGGTGTGAATACCTAAGAACCATTGTTGCTGAAATACAACGCATCATTGGGCACCTTTTTTGGCTTGGGACTCAGGCCCTCGATATTGGAGCCATGACCGTTTTTTTCTATACTTTTCGAGAACGGGAGATTTTGCTGGACTGGTTTGACCAGCTTTGCGGGGCCCGTTTGACCACCAGTTGGTATCGCATCGGAGGGGTGGAAAGTGACATCCGGCCCTCGCTGCTCAAGGAGCTGTATGAGTTTTTGGATTATTTTCCCCCCAAGATCGAGGAGTACAATACCTTGCTGGAAACCAACCGGATCTGGATTGCGCGGACAAAACATATTGCGGTGATTTCCGCTGAAGATGCCATTAGTTTCGGTTTGAGTGGCCCCACGCTTCGGGGATCGGGGGTAGATTATGATCTTCGCAAAGCGGAGCCTTACGGTGCCTACGATAAAGTGGAATGGAATGTTCCTCTTGGAAAAAACGGGGATACTTACGACCGGTATTGGATCCGAATTGAGGAACTCAAAGAAAGCTGTAAAATCATTCGTCAATGTCTGGATCAGCTTCCCGAAGGCCCCATAAAGGCCGATTCTCCGAAGGTGGTGGCTCCTTCCAAAGAGCGGGTTTTTAACAATCTTGAAAGCATGATTGCCCAGTTTAAACTGTATAGTGAGGGAATGAGGCCTCCAAAAGGAGAAATTTATTGTGGAACCGAGGCCCACAAGGGGGAGCTTGGTTTTTACATTGTCAGTGATGGGTCCGGCAAACCTTTCCGCTTGAAAATCAGGGCCCCATCCTTTATTCATATGGGGGCCTTTGATTTTATGGCAAAGGGGTATATGATCGCCGATATTGTTACCATTTTTGGAACCTATGACATCGTCATGGGTGAATGTGATCGTTAGTTTTAATGGAGTTTTTTAAATGGCAGAACAGCTCATCAATCTAGGTAAAAAAGAGATGATTGAGTGCACCATTGACGGTGAGAAGGTCATGGCTGAAAAGGGAACGTCCCTCTATGACGTGATTACCAGTATGGGGAAGATTCTTCCGGCCATGTGTTACCATTATACCTTCAAACCCTTCGGGTCCTGTGGAATATGCCTGGTGGGGGTAGAAGGAAAAAAAATGCCCGTTCGATCCTGTACGGCCCCTGTGAAAGAGCCGATGGTGGTGACCACAGGTACCCCCGAGCTTTTTGAGGCCCAAAAAAAGGCCATTGAAAAACACCTGACCACACACCCCTTGGATTGCCCGGTTTGCGATGCAGATGGCCATTGTGAATTACAGGACATGACGTTTAATTTTGGTATCGGTTCCATTGGTCCCGTCAAGCAAAAGGGAATTCCCGAAGACACCCGGAGCATCGTCCTGGATTTTAATATGGAACGATGTATTCTCTGCGGACAGTGCATTAATATTTGTAAAGAGGTTCAAATGGTGGATGCCCTCCGTTTTATGAAAAAAGACGGGCAGACCCATGTCGTCGCCCATGGGGATGTACCCCTGTTCTGTGAGTTTTGCGGTGATTGTATGACCGTGTGTCCCGTGGGAGCCATTACTGACAAATATTCAAAATATAAATTCAAGCCTTGGCAGTTGGTGAAGACCCAAACCACTTGTAACTTTTGTCCCGATGCCTGCCAGATCATCCTCAATATTAAAGAGGAGAAAGAAGTCATCCAGGTGGATTCACCTCTTTCTTGGACAGAAAAATGGGGTGAACGGGAGTCCACAAAATCGGGCCATGGTGGAATCTGTGTTCGAGGCCGTTACGGATTTAGGTACATCACCAGCCCAGAGCGTCTTCAGGTTCCATTAATTAAAACCAATAACCAATTGGAAGAAACCTCCTGGTGGGACGCTACCGAAATGGTCTCCAAACGCTTATCGGAGATCAAGGCGGTATACGGAGGGAAAAGCATTGCGGGACTAATTTCCGCTCGGTGCACCAATGAAGATCTCTACCTGTTTCAGAAATTTATGCGGGTTGCCTTGGGTTCTAATCGGATTGATAGTTCTGCGCGTTACGGGCATATGAATGCGGTGCGGGCATTATCCCCCATCGCGCAATTTGGAACCCAGGGGTTATCATATGAAGAGATAACCAAAGCTCAAACGATTTTGGTCATCGGGTCGGATCTCACAGAGACCAACCCCATCATTGGCTTACGCGTAAAAGAAGCCCTGCGGAGGTACAAAGCACAGGTTGTTGTGGTCCATCCCATGAAAACCAATTTGGCCGAACTTGCAAGCCATCATCTTCCGATAAAACCAGGATCAGAAGGATGGTTCATTCGTGGTTTGGTTAAAATTCTTATTGAAGAAAACCTTGGGGATTCCTCGGTGGCGGGGAAGTCGGATGGTCCTGTCTCCAAATTGAGGGATGCGGTCCAAAGCATCTCTTTGGAGCAGGTTGTAGAGCACACCGGAATTCCCCGTGAAACCCTTTTAGAGGTTGCAAAACTTTATTTGGAAACAGAGAGTGCTGTCCTTTTTGTTGGAGAAGGCATTCTCAAAACCCATCGAGGGTTTGAGAATATGAAAGTCCTGATGGATTTGGCAATCCTTGCTGGAAAATTGGATCGTGACGGTTGTGGGATTATCCCTTTGTGTGAGGAGAATAACGAACAAGGGGCGGTAGACATGGGGGCAACTTCTGAATTTTTACCCGGTCAGGTTCCCTATGGCGATGTCAATCTTCGAGACAAGGTCGAACAATCTTGGGGAGAGATACTTCCGACCCATAGCGGGTCCCATTTAATGGGAATCATCGAAAAAGCCAGACAGGGGGAAATTAAGGCCCTTTATTTGGTGGGTGAAAATCCTTTGGGAACATTGCCTGCTTCGGTCAATGTCAAGGAGGCCCTTGAAAAGGTCGAATTCATTATCGTACAGGACCCTTTTCTGACCGAAACCGGTCAACTGGCTCATGTGGTTCTTCCTGCCTGCACCTATATTGAAAAAACCGGAACCTTTACAGGAATGACCGGAATGGTTCTCCCCGTCAAACAGGCAATGGATCCTGTTGGGGAAAGTCGGGCAGATTGGCAGATTTTCTCTGAGCTTTCAGGTGCAATGGGATACCCCATGGAATATCTGGAGTCCGATGAAATTCAGAAGGAAATTGAAGGATTAGTTCCTCAATATTATGAAGGCCATTCAAAGAAAAATCGGCGATCCCTCTCTTCTTATCTCTCGGGCGCTTTTCATGAGGGAATCATGGAGAGATATCAACTCGTTCCTTCTACCCCTCCCGGGTCATATCCATACCACCTGGTTATGGGACAAATTCTTTACCATTCAGGAAAGCTTTCCACAAGGGATAAGGGGTTAATGGAAATTTATCCAAAGAATTTCCTGCGTATCAACCCCGCGGACAGTGAACGTCTTCAATTAGGGGATGGGGCTCGGGTTCGGATGGATTCCGAAAATGGAAGTGTGGAACTGGTGGTGGAGGTGGATGCCATGCTTCCGGAAGGGCTTTTATTTTACCCGGAACATTTTAACGATCCCCCGGTTAAGGATCTTTTTGCCTGCGAGGTGGATGCCCTAACCGGCGTTCCCTATTTTAAATCGGCACGGGTTTCTTTGACCAAAACCGCTGATGCTCCCCCCAAATCACAGCCAGAAGAAAGTGTGGCCGCGGTGGCCCCTGACCCTCAAGAAGATAAGGGAGGAGAGAAGGCGTGAGTATTAAGGAATTTTTTAAAAATGTTTTAATGACCGAAATTTTGAAGGCCCATGTGTTAACGTTTAAACACATGTTCGTCAAACCCGTCACTCTCCAATATCCTCACGAAAAAATTTCACTTCCGGATACCCATCGAGGAGCGCTGTGTCTTCTTCGTTATGAGGATGGGGTTGAACGCTGTGTTGGGTGTGATTTGTGTGAAGCGGCGTGTCCTTCCAAATGTATCAAGGTGGTCAGCGAAGAAGATAAAACCATGCCCTTGAAGCGGATTGCTACGGAATTCTATATCGACATGACCAAGTGTGTGTTTTGTGGTTACTGTGTGGAAGCGTGTCCGGTCAACGCTTTGGCGATGACCAAGATGTATGATTACTCAACGGATAATAAGCGGGACCTGATTTTTGACAAGGATAAGCTTTATGCTATCGGTGATCAATTAATGGTAGATGCGAAAAAGTATCTTGTGGCTCATGATCAGGAAAAAGAAGATCAAGCCAGTCTGGAATACCGCTACAAATTTCCCTTCTCAGTACTGTCGCGAAAGGAATAAAAGGAAGTGACCCCGACTTCCCTGTTTTTTTATTACTGCGCCACCATTACCATCCTTACCGCCATCATGACCGTCAGTCTTCGAAACCCGGTTCATTGCGGAATGTCCCTCCTGACTATGCTCCTTCATGTCGCCGGGTTTTTTGTGATCCTGAATGCGGAATTTGTTGCTGTTGTACAGGTGATTCTTTATGCGGGAGCGATTTTAGTTCTCTATCTGTTTGTCGTTATGTTATTAAGTCTTAAAAGTGAGGAGAATTTCCTTCACCGGGGTTATGCGATCATCCTCTTTGTTGTTTTAGGAATTTTTGGAGAAATCTTTTTAATCTTAATGAAATCCCCCTTTGCCGGAAGGTTAGGAGAATTTACAGCCGACCGCGTGACCGAAATTGGAAACCCCCATGCAATTGGATTACTCTTATTTAATGATTACCTTCTTCCGTTTGAAATTATAGGGGTCTTCCTTCTGGGAGCCATTGTCGGAGCCATTGCCCTTGCAAAAGTTCCTTTCCAACAGCACCTAAAGGAAAGGTTTGAGAGGCGAAGGATGAGGGGCCAAGGAAACCCTTAGGCTTACTTTAAGGAATTTTAAGTTTAATGGAAATAACATTAACCCATTATGTAACGGTTAGTTTTATTGTATTTACAGTTGGACTGATTGGTGTAGTGGTTCGACGAAATTTTATTATTATTCTTATGGCGGTAGAAATGATGCTCAATGCCGCTAATATTAATCTCGTCGCTTTTTCATACTACCTGGATTCTCTCACCGGCCAAATTGTCTCCCTGTTTGTTATTGCCATTGCCGCAGGGGAGGCGGCAGTTGGGTTGGCCATTATCATTGTGGTGTTTCGCGGTAGGATTTCCACGAACGTCGATCAGATTAATCTCCTGAAATGGTAGCGAATGTATTCCCCCTGAACCTAGGATAAAGTGGTGATCCTGTCACTGGTTTGGTTAATTCCAGCAGCTCCTCTTTTTGGAGCGGTGGTCAATGGTTTTTTTGGAAATCGTTATTCCCGGGCAACTGCCCACCGAATAGGGATCGGGACCATTGCCTTCTCCTTTTTGATATCCCTCTTCGTTTTCTCCCACGTCATCGGTGTTCCAGCCCCAAAAAATATAGAATTGTATTCCTGGATTTTTGGGGAATCTTTTTCGGTCCCCATTGGGTTTCTGATTGATCCCCTAACTACTGTCATGCTTTTGATTGTTACGGGTGTGGGTCTTTTGATTCATATTTATTCGGCCGGCTATATGCATGATGACCCGGGTTATTCCCGGTTTTTCTCTTACCTCAATCTCTTTGTTTTTTCCATGCTCCTGCTGGTTATGGGAAATAACTTTTTGGTTCTTTTTATCGGGTGGGAAGGGGTGGGGCTTTGCTCCTATCTACTCATTGCCTTCTGGTTTGAAAAAACGTCGGCCAGTCAGGCTGGAACAAAAGCTTTTGTGGTCAATCGTATTGGTGATGCCGGTTTTTTAATTGCGATTTTTTTTGTTTTTTCTCATTTTGGAACTTTAACCTACACCGAGATTTTCCCCAGGGCAGGGGAACTCAGCACGGCTATGGCGACGGCCATTGCCCTTTGTCTATTGGTTGGTGCGGTTGGTAAATCGGCACAGCTCCCTCTTTACACATGGTTGCCCGATGCCATGGAAGGTCCGACTCCGGTGAGTGCCCTCATTCATGCGGCTACCATGGTAACCGCAGGGGTGTATATGGTGGTCCGGACCCACGCGATCTTCGATTTAGCCCCCTTTGCCATGAATGTGGTGGCGATTATCGGGGGATTAACCGCTTTCTTTGCCGCAACCATTGGCCTTGTCCAAAACGATATTAAGCGGGTATTGGCCTATTCCACCGTCAGTCAATTGGGATTTATGTTTTTAGCCTGCGGTGTAGGGGCCTATATTGCTGCGATTTTTCATTTAATGACCCACGCCTTTTTTAAAGCCCTGCTTTTTATGGGTGCGGGAAGTGTCATCCATTCACTGTCAGGAGAACAGGATATCCGGAAAATGGGCGGTCTTTGGTCCAAGATCCCCACAACGGCTTGGACCTTTTTTGTTGGTGCCATTGCCATTGCCGGTATTCCGCCGTTGGCCGGGTTTTGGAGTAAGGACGAAATCTTGGCAGGTGTATTTAAGGAAGGACATTATATCCTCTGGGGATTGGGAACCCTTACCGCGTTTTTAACTGCTTTTTATATGTTTCGCCTTTTTTATTTGACCTTCCACGGGGAATCCCGAGTAGAACATGAGGCCATTCATCACCTTCATGAATCTCCTAAGATAATGACCTATCCGCTGGTGGTTTTAGCCTTTCTCTCCATTGCGGGCGGAATGGTTCTGGGATTTCCTCCTGAGACTGGCTGGATCCATCACTTTTTAGGTTCCGTGGCTGGAGGGAAAGAGCATCATGCCCTTTCTATGTTGGATTTTGTTTTAATTGCTATATCCGTTTTTGTTGCCGTGGGGGGATGGTTGGTTGCCAGGAATATGTATAAAGAACCGACACCGATTCCTTCAAAACTTTCTGAAAGGTATCAAGGGGCTTACTCTATTTTACTCAATAAATATTGGGTGGATGAATTCTATGACCGGTTCATTGTTCAAACCAGTAAAATTTGGGGTGTGTTTCTTTGGATGTTTGATCGGAATTTTGTGGACGGTCTTGTGCGAGGGGTTGGAAGAATGGCTCAAGGAGGGGCGGCATTCAGTACCTGGATTGAGAAATATATAATTTATGGATTTTTAAATATTGTGGCGTATTTTAACCATGTTGCCGCCGCGTTTTTAAAATTAATGCAAACGGGATTGGTCCACCATTATGCGGCTATTATTGTATTTGGGCTTTTTGTTTTATTGAATGTCTTTTTGCTGGTTGCCTTCCGAATGATGGCTTCCTAACCGGAGAGAAGCGTGCAGGAAATTTTCGCAACCGAACAGATTGGGTTTCCGATCTTAAGCCTTTTGGTTTTTTTGCCCATTTTGGGGGCCTTTGGGGTTTGGATGGTCAGTGAGGACCAACAGGCTAGAAAAATCAGCCTGGGTGTGAATATTGTCCTGTTGTTTTTCTCTCTCCTTTTGATTGGCTTCTTTGTTCGGGAGACCTCGGCCTTCCAATTTGTGGAGAGGTTAAATTGGATTCCTCCCCTGGGCATTAGCTACCATGTGGGCGTTGATGGAATCAGCCTGTTATTGGTTGTGATTACCATTCTCCTTTCCTTTTTGGTCCTTCTTTATTCCTGGGGGACTATTACCGAGTATGTCCGTTACTATATTCTTTGCCTCTTAATTTTGGAAGGAACCGTCATTGGGGTCTTTGTGGCCATGGACCTCTTTATGTTTTTCCTTTTCTGGGAAGTTATGTTAATTCCCATGTATTTTCTTATCCGGGTTTGGGGTGTAGGGGCCCGCAGGGATTACGCCGCCATGAAGTTTATGGTTTATACGCTCACCGGAAGTGTTCTGATGTTAATCGGAATGGCAATTCTCTACATGAATTACCATGAATTTGCATTGAGTCAGGATCTCTCCAAGGTTTATTCCTTTGATTTGTTGGATCTTCTTGTTGTTCCTCTTAGTTTTGAAAAACAGATATGGGTTTTTATTTTCTTCTTTTTCGCATTTGCCTTCAAAGGTCCCATGGTTCCTTTTCACACCTGGTTTCCCGATGCATTGAAAGAAGGTCCCATTGCAATGGGTGTGATTTTGGCGGGAATTAAGCTGGGGGCTTATGGGTTTATTCGCTTTTCTCTACCTTTATTACCGGAAGCTTCAGTTTATTTTGCCCCTTTGATGATGGTTCTGTCCCTGATTGCGATTATTTACGGGGCACTGATTGCTTTGATTCAAACGGATATTCGAGGGTTATTGGCCTATTCCAGTATCAGCCATTTGGGTTTTGTTACCCTCGGTCTTTTTGCGCTCAATTATCAAGGTATTCAAGGGGGACTCCTTCAAATGATTAACTTGGGAATTACCACCTCCGCTTTTTTCTTAATGGTGGGATTCTTGGAGAACCGGATCAAATCCCGGGAGATATCAGAGATGGGGGGGTTGGTAAAACGATGGCCTGTTTTAACTGCCTTCTTTTTTATGGTCCTTCTTTCCAGTTTGGCCCTTCCCGGAACCAACGTTTTTATCGGAGAATTTTTGATCCTGTGGGGCGCTTTTATGTCTTCTTGGTGGTATGGGGCCTTTGGGGTCATTGGTGTTATTTTGGCTGCGGCTTATCTCATTTGGTATTTTGAACGGTCCATTTTTGGGCCTTTGAAACGGATGGATCTTGGAACCATTCAGGATCTTGGAAAAAAAGAGTTTGCCATCAGCTTGATTTTGGTCATTTTAATTTTTTGGATTGGCGTGTATCCTTCCCCCGTTTTGAGGTTGATCAATGGTTCAGTAGGTGATTTAACGGTCCGTATTAAGGGGAAAAATTCAGTGACCTTTGTGGGTTCAGAAAGAGGGCAAAAAGAATTGAAAGAACAAATTTTAAATCCACAAACAGGGAAAACACACAGGGATCCAGAAATGGTGTTATTGCGAGGTGCCTTTACTCCGGAGCATTCCCCGAGAGAGAGTTTACCTCTCTTTGCTCTCGGGGATAATATTGATTCTTCTATTTTGACCCTTGACGGGTCCATTCAATTAAATCGGGAGTCTTTTTAAGGGTGGATCATCTCTTATCAATCATATTGTTTGCCCCCATCTTAGGGGCGGTTATTTTAATTTTCATTTCTAATGAAAAACCCCTTTTGGTTCGGGGTGTGGCGGTGGGGTCTAGCTTTATCTCCTTTATTTTGTCTTTTTACCTTCTCTATACCTTTGATTTTCATAAAGGAGGTTTTCAATTCCAAGAACAATATATGTGGTCGGAGGCGCTGGGGATCTCCTTTTATTTGGGTGTGGATGGGATCAGTGTTCCGTTGGTTTTGGCCTCTTCTATCCTTCTTTTTACAGGTGTTTTTATTTCTTGGTATATCAAAGACCGTGCCAAGGAGTTTTACATTTTTCTTTTGCTTCTTGCCTCCGCAACCATTGGGGTGTATGTCTCCCTTGATTTATTTTTTCTTTACTTTTTTTATGAAATGTCGGTTCTTCCCATGTACCTGCTCATTGGCGTATGGGGAAGTCATACCAAAGGGTACCTGGAAATGGGGGATAAAACCAAACGGGATTCCCTTTCCTTTATTTTCAATTTTGCCAGTAACAGTAAAGAATACGCCGCCATGAAACTGACCCTGTTTCTTTCCTTTGGGGCGGTGGTTGCATTGCTTGGAATTTTTTTAATTTATATCAATTCAGGATTGAACACTTTTAATATTGTTGAACTGGAGGCTGCGGGGAATCATTTTCCGAAAGTTCTCCAAGCCATTATTTTTTTCCTCATCTTTTTCGGGTTTGCTTCCATTGCCCCCCTATGGCCAATGCATTCCTGGTCGCCGGTGGGCCATGCCTCCGCTCCTGCCGCAACCAGCATGCTTCACGCCGGTGTTTTGATGAAACTCGGTCATTTTTCCATCATCCGGGTAGGATATTATATTCTTCCCGATGCAACCCGTGAATGGATGTGGGTGGCCGCAATGCTCTGCGTGTTTAGTATTATCTACGGGGGGTTAGTGGCATTCTTCCAAAAAGACACCAAGTATGTGATCGGCTATTCCAGTAGTAGCCATATGGGATATATTTTTTTAGGAATGGCTGCACTAAATATGATCAGTATGACCGGGGCGGTTCTTTACATGTTTGCCCATGCGCTGGCCACGGGAATGCTCTTTGCCATTGCGGGGTTTGTTTATGACCAAACCCACACACGGAATATCCCCGATTACGGAGGTCTGGCAAAAAATATGCCGTTCATTGCAGGGGTTTTCATTGTGGCCGTGGCCGCATCCTTTGGGCTTCCCGGAACGGTTAATTTTGTAGGCGAACTGATGGTCATCGTTGGAAGCTGGGACGCCTACCCGGTTCAAACGGTGATTGCGGTCCTGGGAATTGCGATTACAATGTTTTACTTGATGCGGATGCTTAAAAATATATTTTTTGGAGAGTTTAATCCACAATGGGCCCATGTCAGGGATGCCAGTCCGGTGATTGACCGGCTTCCTCTGCTCATTATGGTTTCCTGTACGGTTTTTTATGGTATTTTTCCTTCTCATTTTATTGAAGTCATCAAAGCAGGGGTTTATCCTCTTTTGGCGCTAATCAATGGACCCGGTACCATGATTTCCCAGGGAGGTGGATTTTAGTATGCCGGCACCCTTGATTTTTTCCTGGAACGACCTGATTCTCCTTTCCCCCGAAATTTTCATGACCTTATTGCTTTGCGTGGTCCTCCTCTTTGATTTTGTTTTTCCAAAATGGAATAAAACAGTTCTGGCTTGGATCAGTGTTGCGGGGATAGCCGTAACCATCGGGATTTTATTATGGCTTTATTCCACCGGGACCACCGGGACCTTATTCAAAGGGATGTTTTCACAGGATCGTTATGCCATATTCTTTAAAATTATTATCCTTGTTTCCACAACCTTTGTTTTTCTTATTTCTTTGGATTACCTTCGGAAGGTAGAATATTTTAAAGGTGAATATTATTTTCTGCTTTTATTATCTGCTTTAGGAATGATGCTCATGGCTTCGGCCAATGATTTTCTGAGCTTGTTCATTACTCTGGAATTTGCCACTTTCGGTTTTTATATTTTAGTCGCCTACCTGCGGGAGAATTTACGCTCGAATGAAGCAGGGTTAAAGTTTTTTATTCTGGGTGTTTTCACCGCTTCTATTTTAGCCTATGGGATTAGTCTGATCTTCGGGGAAACGGGAACAATTTTATTCCCCGAAATTGCCCAAATGAATCCTGCAATGACACCAGGGCTGGTTTTGGGTTTTCTCCTGATTTTTGTCGCGCTGGCATTTAAAATTGGAGCCGTTCCATTTCATAACTGGGTTCCCGATATTTACGAAGGGGCTCCCACCCCGATTACCGCCTTTCTTTCCATCGCCCCTAAAGCGGCAGCCATTGCCGTTCTTTTGAGGGTTTTTTTCTCCACCTTCAGCGAATTTAAACCCGAATGGGTTTACCTTATTGTCCTGGTTTCTATTGTCTCTATGACTTATGGGAATATTGTGGCAATTAGTCAAAAGAATATAAAGCGTTTGCTGGCCTACTCCGGTATTGCGCAAATCGGGAACATTTTAATTGGTGTGGCCGCCGGGACCAAGATGGGAGGGGACTCAATCCTTTTTTATTTATTGACCTACCTTTTCGCAAACATCGGCGCCTTTGCGGTGGTAGTTGCTTTTTCTAATGTAACCAACAGTGATACCATTGCGGATTACAGTGGCCTTAACCGGAGATCCCCATTGCTGGCTTTGGCCCTGTTTATTTTTCTCCTATCACTGGCTGGGGTTCCCCCCCTTGCGGGTTTCATAGGAAAAATATATCTTTTTGCGGCCGCCATGAAAGAACAGCTTTTTACTCTTGTGATTGTGGGGCTGATTAATATTGTGATTTCGATGTATTACTATCTGGTAGTGGTAAAGAAGATCTATATTGGAGAGCCAACGGATTCCTCTCCCATCTATGTGCCGTCTTCCATAAAAGCCGTTATATATGTTAGCCTTGCAGGTGTGTTGATTTTAGGAGTTTATCCCAGGCCCTTTATCAATATCGTCGTTGAATCCGCCGGAATCTTTTCCCACCTCATCGGCCAATAGAAGTTTTTCCTATCACAATTTTTCCCTGATTTTTTGGACTTGGCTTTTCATTCCTTCCATTTGGAAGGGGAGGATAGGTGAAGTAGAGCAATTCCTTTTCCCAACTCACCTCAAATTCCACTCATTGTTCCCATACCGCTCTTGGATCAATTTGGGGACAAGGTCCTTTTCATGGGGCAGGAGATCTTCTTGTTGAAACCGGATGGAAAAAGCCTCCTCAAACCCCGAACAAATTGAATCTTTCAACTTTTTAAGGGAGGGGAGAGGGGACAAGATTTGTTTTAAGGGTATCGCTTTATTTTGATAATCGGAGAGGATTTTGGCTCGGTTCTGCTCTGAGGAGAACCTGAAAAAGGTTGAATAGATAGTTGGGTCGTCTTGAAAAAGTAATGATCCGTGCTGTAGGAAGCCATTGGACCACCGGCGCTGTGCGCTTCCCATTAGTTTCTTTCCCTGTACGGAAAGTTCGTACCAAGAGGAGGAAGAAAAGCATAAAGGCGATCGCCTACCCTCAATGACGGGTTCCTCCCAAAGAGATATATTCACGCCAAGTTTTTCTAACCCCTTTTGAAAACCCTCACCGATTTTGAGAAATGTTTCTTTGAGGTTTTTTCCGAACAGTTCAGTTCCATTTGAAGCGGCCATGCTGTAGGTGAGTTCCTGTTCATGGTAAACTGCTCTTCCTCCAGTCAACCGCCGGATAATTCCAATTCCTTTCTCACTGCAGAAATCTAAATTTAAGGTATCCTGAGCTTTTTGAAAATACCCCAGTGAAATGGTTGGTCTGCTCCACTGATACAGACGAAGTGTAGGGGGAGAAGATCCTTCTCTACCGGATAAAGCAATGGCCTCATCAATGGCCATATTCACCTCAGGGGATTCAGGTCCCCGGTCTATTAATCTCCAGATTTGCATTGTATTTAGTAACCCGAAGGAATGCTTCGTCATTCCCGCGAAACTTGTCCCCGTATGCTTAAATCGGGGAGCGGGAATCCAGAAACAAATCCTAGTCTAGATTCCAGCCTGCTCCAAGTTATCCTGTTATTTAGTTTGAAACTGTTTAATTCGTTCAATCATCCGCTTAACATGGGTTCCTTCCCAATAGATTTTTTCGCATCTGGGGCATTGGCTGAAATCAGACTGGGTTTGAAAAACATAGGGAGGAACCCGCTTTTTTACCGCCCCTTTAGAGATTTGTTTCAAGGAAAAATTACAATCAAGGCACCGGCTCAAGGAGGCACTTGGTTCCATATTTAAATCCTGGAGGACTTGGTGAAATTGCTCCTCCGGGTGGTCATTTTTAATAAAAATGTGGGGAGGGAGGTTATTGCGCTTGAGGAGGTAGGTATCTCGGGTAAGGATTAGGCGCTTTTCAGATCTCGCCTGTTCAATGATTCTGTTCCTGGAACGATTGGCCTGTTTTGAATCACGGTGAAAGGTGGTAACATCATACCCCAGTATCCTTAACCAGCGTCCCAACCGGCCCACCATGGCATCTGCTAAAAAAAGTACGGGGGAGTGTTCTTTCATCTGATTAAAAGATTTGTCTTCTTGAAATGAAATTCGCGATGGAGCAGATGTTTTTTAAGCGGTCATTGTGATTGAACGAAATGAGGGGGGCATTCACTTTTCTGTTTCAAAAATTTAAGTTTCACATTCAAAACACTTTGTTCCCCGGGCCAAAACTTTTTCTTCGTTCATGTCCATCTCATGAACCGTAAAGTTTCCCTCAACCAATAAATGAGACATCTTGTTATTTTCAAGATAGTCCCCTAGTACCTCCAAAGCTTGGTATCGGCTATTGGCAATGACATAAAAAGAATCTGATTTGTGTAGATGTACCTCAAAAATCTGGTTCATAATTGCTCCCCCCTTGATAAGTATTTATTAGAATACCTTAAATATACCAAGTTCTATTTAGGTTTTGCAAGCTGTGGAAAATGCCCAAAAGGGTGGAGGAGATTATTAATATTTCTTCCTCCTACCGGAATCTGTCAATGACTTTGAGACACCTGTTGTCCGAAATTAGTGTAGCGCCTCCTCACGTGCGGACGCCGGCTTGGGTTTGTTGATCCATTCGGCCTCCGGAACGACCGGGGGAACCGGCATCTTTCGTACAAAGCGCTCCGGATGGGCTTCATAGGCGGCCTGAAGAACCGCTGCGCGTGTCACTGGTCATGAGAAAATGTACCAAAAATGGTCATGAAAAGTGTACCAGTTTTAAGGGGCATTCCTCATAAAAGAGGGGTACCATCGATCTTTCTTGTGAAGACGGGAGGGAGAGATGGTCGGAAAGGAGGAATGCATGGAGATATGGGTGTTGAAGCGGCAGGGATAT